>JAFGAQ010000423.1 GCA_016933595.1 Opitutales bacterium
AATCCTCAGCCACCCGGATCGCTTCCGGTTTATCGAGATATGCCAACTGATCCGCATGGCAGATGGGGATGGAGGATATTCCGAGAAACAGACCAATAAGGAGTCGTGGGTTCATTTCAGTGGACGTGCCAGTGGGTAGGTGCGATGAACATGATCCGTCAGATGATGAACGCTGTCAAGCGTCCCCGACCCCCCGGTCCCAATTCCTGATGTTGACCTGCGTGGACAGGTTCTTTTTATCAATGGCAAAATCCGGAGTTCAGGATTGTTGTTGTGCATTCATGGATATCAAGGGTCTCACATGGGATGAGCGGGATTGTGTTGCCTGCCTTCGCAGAATCATGCAAATTAACGGATTGACAACAGCGCGGACCGCGATTGACTAGGCTGTTTTTATTTAATCAGGGACTCGAAAGACTATGGCTCTCAAAATCAGACTCCAAAGGCATGGAACACGTCACGCACCGGTATACCGTATGGTAGTGGCGGAAGACAAATCGCGTCGCGATGGACGTTTCGTTGAATTGCTCGGCACCTATGCACCTCAGGCTGCTGGACAGGACGTGGAATTCCGGATTGATCTGGCCCGTGCGGATTACTGGGTAAGCGTTGGCGCACAGCCCACCGATACTGCCCGCGATATCCTGCGCAAGGTCCGTGTCGCTCAGGCAGCAACCGCTGCAACTGCAGCATCCTGAGCAATCCGGGTGAGGTTTTCCGATCCCGTATGCTGAACGTGAGAAGGATGGTTGACTGTGAGTGCGTTGCTGAGCATCGATTTGCTGACGCTCTTCCCCGAAATGGTGGAGGGGTTTTTCAGCGCGAGCATGCTCGGACGCGCGGTCCAGAATGGCGTCCTTGAGTTGCGGGTTCACAATATCCGTGACTGGGCCACTGACAAGCATCAGGTGACCGACGACCGTCCTTTCGGGGGTGGTGTCGGCATGTTGATGAAGCCCGAGCCGATTGTCCGTGCGATTGAGTCCCTTCGCCGGGAGGATAGTCTTACGATCTACATGGCACCGGATGGCGAGCCCCTCACCCGGGGAGTCGCGTCGGAGTTGGCGACCTGCAATCATCTCATTCTGCTGAGTGGTCACTATGAAGGTGTGGACCAGCGTGTGAGGGATGGTTGGATTGACCGTGAGATCAGTATCGGTGATTACGTTTTGACAAACGGGACGCTTCCCGCAGCCGTGCTGGTGGATTGCGTCAGTCGTTTTGTTCCGGGGGTCCTCGGAGAGCCGATGTCGGTTGAGCAGGATTCGTTTGCAGGAGATTTGCTGAGTTTTCCCCAGTATACCCGCCCGGCGGATTTCAGGGGAATGCAGGTTCCGGAGGTATTGCTCAATGGAAACCACGGGGAAATCGCCCGTTGGCGCAGGGAGCGTCAGGCTGAGAAGACTGGACGAAGGCGTCCCGACCTGTTGAGAGTGAGTTGAACAATTTATTGAAAAGGAGTTACTTATGAATCAGATTATCAATGAAGTCACCCGTGAGCAGCTGAAAGATATGGGTTCTTTCAAAGTGGGCGATGGCGTGCGTGTGCACACCCGCGTCAAGGAAGGGGACAAGGAACGTATCCAGATTTTTGCCGGAATCGTGATTTCGCGTAAAGGATCGGGCATTCATGAATCCTTCACGGTCCGCCGTATCGCATCGGGCGTGGGCGTCGAGCGTGTGTTCCCAGTGAATTCACCGAACATCGAGAAGGTTGAAGTCGACCGCGAGAGCGTGACGATGAAGGCCCGCATGTATTACCTGCGCGACAGAATCGGCAAGCGCGCCAGCAAGGTGAAGGAAAAGCGCCTGGTTGATCTTGCGAACGCCAACTGAGCCTAGCGTATCTGATTCATGACCCGATGGTGCCACGGCACGATTCGGGAAAACTCACCATTTTTGGCGGAGAGGTAACGAGAGAGTTCCTCTTCGCCATTTTCGTGTACGGATTCCTTGATGGGCAGGGTGTAATACTGAAATTATGTGCACATACTGCTTGCCTGGATCAAAGCGGTGTGTTGACTTGCATGTTGTCCCGAACGGGCTCTGATTGTTGTCTCTCCCGGTTGGGGGATGAATGCGGGTAGCACAGAATGAATATGGAATCAGCATTGTTGAATGGACGTTCGCCGAGAGGGGAGCCGGTGGAGGCTATCCTGCTGAAAGGGGTGCGCCAGAATAACCTCAAGGGGATCGATGTCAGCATTCCCCTCGGAAAGTTGACGGTGGTGACTGGATTGAGCGGGACCGGAAAGAGCTCGCTTGTATTTGAGACCCTGCATGCGGAGGGTCAACGGCGGTACGTGGAGACCTTCAGTTCCTATACCCGCCAGTTCTTGGACCTGCTCGACAAACCGGATCTGGATTCGGTTGAGAATATCCGTCCGTCCATTGCCATCCGGCAGAGTAATACGGTCAAGACTTCCCGATCAACCGTCGGGACGATGACCGAGCTGTGCGACTACTTCAAGGTGTGGTTTACCCACCATGCTGAGTTGTTTGATCCGGAAACCGGCCGGAAAGTGGTGGATGAGAGACCCGAGGTGGTATGGGCGCAGTTGCAGGCGGAGGGGCATCTGGGGCGGGAGGTGATGTTGCTTTTCCGACTGAGCAAACCCGGCAATCTGGATTGGGCCGAGGTGCGGGAGTCCCTGCTCGGACAGGGGTATTCGAGGCTCTGGGAGGACCGTGTGCTCCGGATAGAGGAGGATGCGGATTGGGCGGCGGCGATTGAAGGCACCTCGCGGATTGAGGTGATTCAGGATCGGTTGGCGCTGTCGGAAAAGGATTATGCGCGCTTCCTCGAATCGGCGGACCATGCGATGCACTTCGGCGGCGGTGAGCTGCGTGTGCTTGCTCCGGATGGGGTTCTGCTCGGGCATTTTTCGCGGGGCTTGCACTCGCCTGAGACCGGGCGTGTTTTCAAACCGAAGTCCCCGGCGCTGTTTTCTTTCAACAACCCGATTGGGGCGTGTCCGCGTTGTCGCGGCTTCGGCCGCGTGATCGAAGTCGATTACAATCTGGTGTTCCCTGATAAGCGGTTGTCGCTGAAGGATGGTGTGATCCGTCCATTCAGCGGAGAGGTCTATCAGGAGAGCCTTCAGGATCTGTTGCGGGCCTGCAAGCGCAAGGGCATTCCGGCCAATGTGCCTTGGATGGACATGAAGCCGGAGCATCGCGAGTTCGTGATCGAGGGTGAGCCGGGCTATCAGGTCGGTGATTTCGAGAAGAAGGGCAGTTGGTATGGGGTGAAGGGATTCTTCGATTTCCTTCAGTCCAACACCTACAAGATGCATGTGCGGGTGTTTCTGTCGCGCTACCGCTCGTATGTGCGTTGTCCGGACTGCGGTGGTGCCCGCTTCAACGCCGAATCGCGCAATTGGAAGTGGAACGATTTGGGATTGGCGGATTTGTTCGCGATGCCGGTCGGTGACCTTGAGGCCCTGATACGGGAGCAGACTGAGCCGGTGGGGAATCCGCAGGTGGATACCGCCCGTGAGGGGATTCTCACCCGTTTGCACTACCTTGTTGAGGTCGGCTTGGGATACCTTACGCTTGACCGGAGTTCACGATCACTGAGCGGGGGTGAGGTTGAGCGGGTGAACTTGACGGCTTGTCTGGGCACGCAGCTTACCGACACGCTTTTTGTTCTGGATGAACCGTCCGTGGGGTTGCATTCGCGCGACATCGGACGCCTGATCCGTATCCTGCGCCGCCTGACGGATATGGGCAACACCGTGGTGGTGGTGGAGCATGATGAATCGGTGATGGAGGCCGCCGATCACATTATCGAGATGGGCCCTAAGCCGGGAAATGGCGGGGGGCGCGTGGTCTATGCCGGCACAGTGGATGGCATTCGCAAAAAGGACGATTCTCCAACGGGCCGGTTCCTTTCGGGTGTGGAGGGAGGTTCCGATGGGTCCCGGCATCGTTTGGTTTCCCTTGCCCAGACTGGTTTGACGCCGGTGAGCAGCATGGAAGTTTCGGGCGGGCCGGTTCCGGAGGGCTTTGTCGGTGTGGAGCGGGCATCGATGCATAACATCCGCGAGCTTTCGCTTCGTTTGCCGCTTCAGCGCTTGGTCTGCATCACGGGGGTATCCGGATCCGGAAAGTCGACCCTCCTGAACCATGTCATTCATCAGGGTTTGCTCCAGCTCAAAGGCCAATCGGTGGATGAGGTCGCGATGATGGCGGGTATTGAGATCACCGATCCTGCATTGGAGGTCGTGTTTGTGGATCAGAGTGCGGTTTCCCGGACGCCACGCTCGAATCCGGCCCTTTTTACGGGCGCATGGGATGCCATCCGCAAGCTCTTTGCGTCCACTCCCTCGGCCACGGGTGCTGGGTTTACGGCATCCGAGTTTTCGTTCAACACCGGTGAGGGCCGTTGTCCCCATTGCCAGGGGCTGGGGTATGAGCAGATCGAGATGCAATTCCTCTCGGATGTGTTCGTGAAATGCCCGGTGTGCGAAGGAAAGCGCTTCAAACCGGAGGTCTTGGAAGTTGTCTGGAATGACAAGAGCATTGCGGACGTGTTGGAGATGGATATCGATCGGGCGATCGCCTTTTTCCGTTCGAAACCGGCGATTGTGGCTTGCCTGAAACCTCTGGCTGAGGTCGGCTTGGGATACCTCCAGATGGGGCAGGCAATGAATACGCTGTCGGGTGGGGAATCGCAGCGGCTCAAGGTGGTGCGGGCGATTCAGGAGGCGGATTCCCGTGCGGGAAAGTGCCTGCTTTTGCTCGATGAGCCCACCACTGGACTTCACCGGCAGGACGTGC
>JAFGAQ010000424.1 GCA_016933595.1 Opitutales bacterium
AAAAAACAGGATGCGGGTAAACCCGCATCCTGCCATGTGGTAATCTTCCGGGACACATGCCCGGGGAGCCGAACCCCTCAGTTCAGAGGAGTCAGTCGGAAAAACATCACGTCATGGGAATCCAGAACACGGGATACCGTGGGCATGTCCTTGGTATTGCCAAGATCCTTCATCGCATAGACATCCCGAATTTTATACTCGTCGACAAGGTGACGTTCCGCATGGTGCCAGCGGAAGGAGACTTCACGGCTTTCGTCGGCAGCATTGAGAACGGCCACAGCCCATGCTCCATCGCTCAGCGAACGCATCCATACTTCCCTTTTTGAATCCTTGTAGAAGCGGAAACCCTGCTTGCCCAGGGCATCCTGATTGATGGCGATCGCTTCTTTGTTCGTCAGGATACGGCATACATCGTCCGACATAGTACGGACATCATTCCCGGCAATCAGTGGGGCTGCCAACACACACCACATCGCAAAAAGCGAACGGTTATCCGCCATCGTCATTCCCGGGTTACCAACCTCCATCATGTCCGGATCATTCCAACCATCCGGGCCGGCAAAAACCCCGAGACCCTCATGGCCACTGACAAGATCCATCTGCCCGTCCAGAATCACTTTCCATCCACGTGACCATTCCTGCACGCAGTCATAGCAGTCGATGATATCACCGGTCGTTCGCCAGAGGTGCCCAACCGAACTGCCCCATTCCCACACTTTCGATGTGCCCCACTCGCAGATGCTGAATACAACGGGTCTCTTGGCCGCCCAAAGGGCTTCGCTCATTGTCGTCATGGCTTCTTTTGCATCGCGGGTTCCGGTATTGCACCAGTCATACTTCAGGTAATCGACGCCCCACTCCGCATACTTCAGTGCGTCTTGATACTCATGTCCCATGGATCCAGGATACCCCGCACAAGTCTTGCTGCCGGCACAATTGTAGACCCCGAACTTAAAACCTTTCGAATGAAGGTAGTCCGCCAAGGCCTTCATTCCGCTCGGAAAACGTTCGGGATGCGCCATCAGGTTCCCTTCGTCGTCCCGTTCCGGGGCCATCCAGCCATCATCAAGGTTAATGTAGATGTATCCGGCGTCGCGCATTCCATTCGCGATCATGGCCTCGGCCGTCTCCTTGATCAGCTCCTCACTGATGTTGACTTCAAAGGTGTTCCATGAATTCCAGCCCATGGGAGGGGTCTTGGCCAGACCTTCGAATTTCTTGGCTGATATCTGGGAGGACGTCAGGAGGACGCCAATTGCTGCCAATGCAGTGCTGATGTACTTCATTATTCTCATAGTATGTGTAGGGATAATGCTATTGTGTCGGGAAAACGGGTTGGTCGTATTGTTCGAGTCCAGATTGCGGGCATGCGGGAAAGCCCAGAAATTCAGGGCTGCCCCAATGGCCACCGATCGGTCCGGAAACAGGAGGCGGGGAGCCCCGCCTTGTTGTAAAGACCGGGTTGAGCTGTGCTGCGATAGGCAAATCGAACCGCCACCGGCTCTGTAACCGATTCGGAAACGACAAGAATGGTTTCGCCATCCAAACGCGCATGAGCTGCATGGAAAACCTGATCCGCACCGGCCACCTCAAAGTGGTCCGACCATCCGCATTCGGTTACCCATCCGCCGTCAACATGATCGAATAACAACCGAACCTCGGGACCCGACACCTGCATCTCACGAAAAAGTGGACCACTGTCCAACGGATCCGGAGATCCATAGATCCGGCTCATCGCAAGACGCGCCAGCCGCAGGCCGGGATCAATCTTATTGGGAGGATGAATATTCTCGAGGTCCCCTGCATCACTGATCACCGCCATGCCGGAATTCGGGATATCTGGCAAGGCCCGGCGTTGGGCATCCCGCATCTCCGCTCCCGCATAAGGGGATTCGTAGCTCCATGGAGCCACCTGCACATAGAGAAACGGAAAAGAATACCCCCAGGCCTTCCGCCAACTCTCAACTAACGCACGCAAAACCTGATCATAGGACTCCGCAGCAGCGACATTACTTTCGCCCTGATACCAGATCGCTCCGGCAATCCGAAATCGGGTCAGCGGCTCGAGCATCGCATGGTATGCCAATCCGGGCATAACCGGACCCCATTCCTCCTGCTGTAGCTTTCCCGATGCGCCTAAAAGAACTGGATCCTCATTCACCACGCTCTCCGGCATCCACGGCTCGGCGGGTGTTCCTCCCCACGCCGACAGAACCAGACCCACCGGTAGCCCTGTTCCCACATGGACCTCCCGCCCAAATACATAAGCAATCGCGCTGAACCATTCCACCGACTCGGGTCGGCATACCTCCCAGGAACCCACTACATCGAGCTGGGGAACAGCCGAAGTCCGGTGACTCACCGAAAAAAAACGTATCTCCGGATAATTCGCATTCTGGATCAGTTCCGCGCCTCCGTCCATACCCGCTCCGGGATTCCATTCCATGTTGGATTGCCCGGTGCACATCCATACCTCCCCAATGAGCACATCCGTGATGAGCCGTTCCGAATATCCCTGGACCAGAATCGTGTAAGGCCCACCAGCCTCTGGTGTATCCAGAAACACCTGCCAATTGGCATCCCATCCGACAACCGTCTCGACGGATTCTCCGCTCCATTCAGGGGTCACGCGAATGGTTTCATTCGGTTTTCCCCAACCCCACATCCTGACGGATGATCGCTGCTGCAACACAGCATGGTCACTCCAAACTGACGGCAAAGTCATCGCACTTGTGCTCATTGGCATCAAACTCATCCAAATCATTACGGCCGGTGGGCAACGGCTCATCAAAACATGCAGGAGGCTCATCTCGGGGATCTGTGGCAAAATGTTTAATTACGTTAAACAATTCCGACACCGGCTTTCAAACAGAAACTCAAGCTGCGCACCAATTTTTCACCTCCGGAACACTCGGATGCGTGC
>JAFGAQ010000425.1 GCA_016933595.1 Opitutales bacterium
ATCGGTTCCGGCATCGCTTTGAACGGGCCTTCAGGACGATCGCTTACGGCAACCCCAATACGGAAGACGTGGTTCTTGTCCCGGGCTGGGAAATACAGGTAATACCGGCCGTTTTTGAAGGCGGCATCCGGCGCCCAAAGCTGTTTGCTGACCCAGGGGATATCCTCAACAGACAGAGCAACCCCGTGGTCCGTGACAGGACCGGCAACGTTATCGAGTGAGAAAACATGATAGTCCACCATGTCATACTGGTCTCCCAAATCATTGTCCTCAATGTCGCCTTCGCGATCGTGGGAAGGATAGATGTAGACTTTGCCTTCGAACACGTGAGCAGACGGATCGGCTGTGTAGAGATGACGAATAAGGGGCTCGTTAGTAGGTTTCATGTATTGGATGGTGATGAATCGTGTTTAAATCGCAAGGCATGGCACATCCGGCCTGCCTTTGGGTAACGTGGGGCAAAACTAGCGAAATCCTTGCAATAAAAGAAAACATAAACAATTCTAACAATGGAATTATGGCGGGTTTTACCTGAGGATTGAATTGGAGACCGGTCGATTTTGACATAGTGACCAACCGGTGTTCAGTTGGACTGACAATGCGCATGGCGCAGTATCCTTAGAAAGAGTGTTTGACGTCAGGCGAAGATGGGCGTCTGTTGCGTCGGGCGTATTCTAATCAACCTCGACTGGTTTTCCCAATGCGGCAGAAGCGTACGTCGCGTCGATGAGTTTCATTAGCTTGATGGCCTCATCGGGGGTGTTCAGCGGTTTTTCAGTTCCTTCGATGCAGTGGACAAAATTGGCGGCTGCACGGATGCGGCCCATTGCGGGATCCGGTGTCATGACCAAAGTGCGGTTGACGCTGACGCCGTTTTCCTGAACGTAAAGTTCTGCCGTATCGATAGAGGTTTCGTCAAGGCCATCCACACCGAAAAGCCGTTGAACCATGCCCCCTGCCTTCAGTCCCTGGAAGGTGACGGAGACTTCCTCGCGTTTGACCATCTCCGCCCATGATACTTGAACGAAGAGGACCTGCCCAGACCGGAACCGGATGAAGGAGTGTGCGGCGTTTTCCACGTCGGTTACGCCTTCGCTGTTATCCGGAATGCCCCATGGTCCTTTTCGTGTCCGGTCGCTGATGAAATCGCTGAAGGTGCTGGCAAGGACCCATTCGGGATCCGGGTAATCCATGAAGTGCAAGGCTAGATCGACCATGTGAAGCAAGTCGATGAGCGGTCCTCCTCCGGAAAGCGCCCGGTTGGTAAACCAACCGCCGAAACCCGGGATCCCGGTGCGGCGGATCCATTTTGCCTGAGCCGACAAGATGGGACCGGTGGTGCCGTCCCGAACGTATTGCATCATTGCCATGCTTTCCGGCCGGGCGCGGTTGTTGAAATCGAACATCAGGGTTTTCCCGGCTGTTTGAGCCGCACTTGCCATGGAAATGA
>JAFGAQ010000064.1 GCA_016933595.1 Opitutales bacterium
GATTCGCCCTTCTACTGAATCGGATGATCTGGAACGGACGGGCAGTCCTCATACGCTTCGGAAGCTGACGATTTCCAGAAAAGGAACTCAAGGATCTCCGGATCTTTGAGTCCGCAATCCAAACCGTCATCCATAACTGGAGAAACCTTTAACAAAGCCTCTACAATAACCAACTGCATATGGAAGTGCATAGAGCAGGACCACTGCCGCCACGGCAAGGATCAGAACGACTTTTAGAATCCGGGACTTCTGTTCTTTCTTCATACCCGTCTTACGCTATTTCCAGTTCCCATCCGAAAGCAATAGTCAGTGAAAAAGGAGGGTCGTTTGGTCTACCTGATCGAGCCTGCAGGTTTTCTAACGTATTGGCAATCGTAAAGAAACGCTATCCTGCCGGATGAATGAACCATCGGAAGCGGATTCCATAACTATTGCGCCGATTCCGCTTTCCCTGTCATCGGAACAAAGCGCACGGGAAACACCACCGTTTCATTCCATCCTTGTTCCGTTAACACCAGTTTTTTCAGCTCCTGATCTGAATCGCCCACCGGAAGGACGATACAACCGCCGGGCTTGACTTGCTCCATGAGCGGAGCGGGCACCTCGCGGGGCGCGGCAGTCAAGAGGATCGCGTCAAACGGGGCGTGTTCCGGCCAACCGGCATAACCATCCCCAATTCTAAGGTGGGCGCCTTCGTAGCCGAGTTCATCCAGCAGCTGTGAGGTCTGTGTCGCGAGTGCCTCAATGATCTCGATTGAATACACCTCGACTCCGGACTCGCACAACACGGCGGTCTGGTATCCCGACCCCGTTCCGATCTCCAACACCTTCATTCCGGGCCGTGGATCGATGAGCTCAGTCATGACCGCAACGATGTAAGGCTGCGAAATGGTTTGGCCTGATCCGATGGGCAGAGGCATATCCGCATACGCATCCCGGGAGAAAGACGGGGGCACAAACAAATGGCGGCGCACTTTGCGCATGGCTTCAAGCACAACTGGATGCTTGACGCCCCGTGCCTCAATCTGGTTGCGCACCATCTTATTCCTCGCCTCGGCATAAGCCGCCTCATCCGATGGTTTTCCTCCATCCATTGCCGAAATCCCGATCATCGCGCCCAAAATAGCCAGCAATATCCCGATCCGTCGCCGCGATTTCATACCCGACGGGGGTTAGTCATGATCTGATGCCATGAACCGCCATTCAGGGCGGCAGCAGCCACTCCGGAATAGAAACGGAACAAGACGGCCCATGTTCTCATACAGAGAGCCTTGCACAGTCTCGTGATCAAATCAAGCCTCACCCGTCGATTGGGCAAGTCCAGGCTGTTTGGAGAAAGCAAGCCTATGACAGGATCAGCCACACTCCGGCCAGAATACCGAGCACACACGGTAGCTTCGCCCGGAAACGTTTCTCCCGGAACAGGATCACGCCAAGGGGCACGGTAACAAGGACATTGGCCCGCCTGATACTTGACAGAACGGAAATAAGGGAATCCGGGTCCCTGAGGGCCGAAAAATACGCGTAATCCGCACACAACAGAAAAACACTGATGAACGGAATGGACCACCGCCAATGGAACTCAGCTCTGGGCCACCACCGCTTGAGCCAACCCCATGCCGGAACCAACAACACCACCCCAAGGTAAATCGAAAACCATGCCTGTGTCGTCGACGGTGAAAAACCCGCATGCCCGAGCAGGTATTTGTCGTAGAGCGCCGACACCGATCCGATCACCGTGCCGAGCACCATCAGTCCCACCCAACCGTTGCGCGAGAAATGGATCCCCTCTCCTTTCCCCACAAACGAAAGCAACATAAACGAGACCAGTGTTACCCCGATGCCCGCAGCCTGAGTCAGCGAAGGTGCCTCGCGATACAGGATCAGCGCCCCGATCAGCGTCCACAGGGGACCCGTCGAGCGTATGGGACTCGCGATACTGATCGGAAGATGCTTGAGCGCAAAATAGGTCGACACCCAGGAAGCCGCTACAATCAGCGCCTTCAAGAACAGCAATCCATGCCCCCTCCATCCAATCGGATCCACGCCCATCCATTCCGGTAGAGATTCCACTCCCCCAGTAAAGGACAGCACCACTGCCGGCATCCAGATCATCCCCCCAATCAACGAGGACAAAAAAAGCACAGGGAGCACCGCGTTTCCATTCACAGCGGCCTTCTTCAACAGGTCATAGATACCCAGCGCAACGGCTGACAAAACTCCCAACAACAACCAGGACATCCGGCCGAGCATGAGTTCTCCAAGCTGCACTGCAACACCATTCCCCCTCCAGCGCGCCAATCCCTCGCGCGCCCGAAAACCCCGCCACCGGGGCTCACATCCCCGCACATACCGCTTCCCAACACGGCACAAAACATGGTATCATTATCGCGTCATGACCACGGTATCCCATTCAGGCACAAGCCCGCAAACCCTCCCGATTCAAAGCATCTGCGTCTACTGCGGTTCCAGCCCGGGACACGACCAAGCCTACCGGGAAGACGCGTTCAAGCTCGGAAAACACATTGCAGAGGCGGGGATCAGGCTGATCTACGGTGGCGGCAAAACCGGCCTCATGGGTACAATTGCGGACGCCGTTCTTCAAGCCGGTGGATCTGTGGTGGGAGTGATCCCACACGCCCTCAACACGCGCGAACTCGCCCACGACGGCCTGACCGAACTCATCCGCGTCACCGACATGCACGAGCGCAAAATGACCATGGCATCCTTGGCTGACGCCTTTGTGGCGATGCCGGGGGGCATCGGAACCATGGACGAGTTCTTCGAAATCTTCACATGGCAACAGCTCTCTTTCCACGCAAAACCCTGCGCAGTGCTCGACACCGCATCCTACTATGAACACCTGCTCATATTCCTGGCACACATGACCCGACAAGGTTTTTTGGGCTCCAACCAGCTCGATCGCCTATTGGTGGCCCGGTCTCCCGACCAAGTCATTCCCCTGCTCAGCGAGTCGGCAAGGGCGCTGAACCCGTGAAAAATCGCGGATTGGCGTCATTATTGACTTGAAAACCTTAAACAAATGAATGGCAATAGCTTATGCAGGTTATTCACCGACACACCTCTCGCATGTCGGGAAAGCGTTGCAACCGGTTGGTATGCACCGGCTGTAGCTTCACCTGTTGAAACTCCTATTTTGACCTGAATTTCCCATGCGCTTCGACCGGCTTGTCACCCACTCGAGAATCGTCGATCTCAAGAGCAAGGATCTGAGGGGTGCGTTTGGGGAACTGATCGACTTGTTCGGTCTGGATTCCCAGGAGGGCTTCTCCAAGGACGCAATCCTCAAGGACTTGATTGAGAAAGAAAAAACCCGAACCACCTACCTTGGGGAAGGCATCGCCATGCCCTATGCACGGATACCGTGGAACAAGCGTTACGGGATCGCGATCGGCCGATGCCCGGACGGGCTCTCCCACGATAGCCCAAGTGCGTATGGAAAAGTCCGGGTTGTCGTGATGCTACTGGTTAACGACAGAGCCCGCAACTATGTCCGCGTGCTCTCGGATATCGCACAGATTCTACAGGACGAGAACATCGTCGACAACTTGACCGGAGCAGACTCGCTCGATGAGTTCAAGTCGGCCGTTCGGGATGCGCTTGGAGGTGGTTCGAGTCTTCCGCAAATCGAGTATTCCCGCATCAACCGGAACCTCCTGCGCGAAGCGGAGAAGATTGCGATGATGTCGCAATGCACCTCCCTGATGATCTTCGGCGACACCTTTACGGGAGGGGCATTTGAGCTTGGAATCGATATCAAGGGAATCCGCACGGTTCTGGTTTCGCCCGGCAAGACAGAATACGCGGCGACGCGCCCCCAGATCGATACGGTCATCCCGATCCGCACTTTTTCGAACTCGCGCCTGTCACAGTTGCGCAGTGCGTTTATTATCGGCCTCGGCAAAGGGGTATTCACCACTCAAGACGTCGTCTGTTGCGTCGGCGGTCTTCCGCGCAGCAACCTGCTCGACACGATCCTCATCATCGATGTTGACCGCGAATTCCAATCCCTCATTCCAGGTCGCCCCAATGTGATCCCTCCGGGCATCCAAGTCGAAGTTCTCGAACGTGTGCTCTCCATCGCCACGGAGCTCTCCCTGGAGGGCCGTGAGGGAAAGCCGGTCGGATCGCTGTTTGTCCTCGGGGATTCCGAGAAGGTACTCGAACACTCACAACCTCTCCTGCTCAACCCGTTCTACGGATACAGCGAGGATGAACGCAACGTCCTCAACCCATTCATGGACGAAACCATCAAGGAATTGTCCAGTATCGATGGTGCATTCGTCATCAAGGGCAACGGGGTCGTCGAATCCGCCGGCAGCCTTTTGCGCCCGACCCAATATCCCCAAAACCTCCCCAGCGGGCTCGGATCACGCCATGCCGCCGCAGCCGGAATCTCACTCAGTTTCAAGTGCGTGGCGATTGTCGTATCATCCAGCACGGGCCATGTCAGCCTGTTCAGCGGCGGCGACATGATCCTGCTCACCGAAAATAAGATCGGTGGATACTTTTAGCCTTGTCATCTTCATCAATATCACTTTCATCCCATACTTTTAACTTTAAGACACCATGCCGAGGGAACACATTATCATCGAATGCACGGAAGCCCGCAAGGAAGGCAAACATCCTTCCCGTTATATGAGCAGCCGCAACAAAAAGACACAGCCTAACCGCGTGGAAAAAATGAAGTACAACCCATCGCTGGGTCGTCACACCCTGCACAAGGAAATCAAGTAATCCGGCCACACGTTATCTGAATTGATAAGATTTTCTCAAGGGTGCGCCATGCACCCTTTTTTTGCACCTTATTCCACATGAGCACCCCCGGAGTTGCCTGTCTCCTCATCGACCTTCAGGAGCCATTTCTCAAATCCATCCCGGAAGAATCAAGCATCCGGAAACGTTGCGGTTTTGTGATCCGCGCATGCCAACTGCTCGGCATTCCGGTATATTTCACCACCCAGGTGAGGGACAAACTGGGAGCCACACTTCCCGAACTGAAAGACCTCGCACCCGAAGCTCCGGAATGGGATAAATCGTCCTTCTCGGCCTGGCCCTTGGAGGCACTGCAAAGCCGCCTCAAAGAAGATGGGATTCAACACCTCCTCGTAGGCGGTATTGAAACCCCGATCTGCATTTACCAAACGGTCATCGGCGCACACGCCGACGGATTTGAAACCACCCTGCTCAGCGACTGCATCGGCTGCAGACGGGCACAGGATGGGGATGCCGTCACCCAGGCACTGACGCAACACGGCATCCTTTCACTACCCTCGGAGACCGTGTTTTATTCGATACTCGGCGAGGTATCCCACCCTGCCTTCAGGGACTTCACCCGATTGGTGAAAACCTGCTCCTGATGGTCAGGATCAAGCCCCAAGACGGAATCCATCCGCATCCCGAAGCACCGGGAAACGCTCCCGCAGCTTGAGAAGTGCGGTTCGGGAAATCCGTTTCACCGCTACGCCTTCGCTCCCGTCCATCCGGTGGAGCAGCTCACCCTCGGGCGACACCAGTTGCGATCCACCGGAGTGGGCCGTGCCATGCGTGTCGGTGCCGATCCGGTTCACGCCAAGCGCGTAACTCTGGTTCTCAATGGCGCGGGCGGGCACCAGGGTATCCCACACAATGCGCCTCACATGCGGCCAATTGGCGACATAGATCAACAGATCATAGCCATGCACATTCCGGCTCCATACCGGAAAGCGGAGATCGTAGCATATCAACGGGAAAAGCTTCCAGCCCCGGAACTCGATCAATAGAGGGCTCTCTCCTCTTTCAAAATGCACATCCTCCCCTCCCATGGTGAAAAGGTGCCGCTTGTCATAGTGGAGCACTTCTCCGTCCGGTTTTACCGCAAACAAGCGGTTGGCCATCTTTGCGCCCAAGCGACTCGCATGCGAGCCCATGATCATGGCATCCATTTGCCGCGCTTTGTTTGCCATCCACCGAACCACTTCACCGGTCCTGTCCGGAACCTGCGGATCGGGCTTGGTGATGAATCCAGTCGCAAACGTCTCCGGAAGCACAACCACATCCACCGCTTCCCCGATCGTATCGAGGAGTTGATCGATTCGCTCCAGATTCACGGACACCTGATTCCAGACAATATCCGTCTGAACCATCGCTAGCGTGAGCAAGTCTTCAGCCATGTATCGATTCTAGGCCAATCCACCCGGCGTATGGCAAGCGGGTAATGATCCTGAAGCGGCCGATATTTCAGGCGGACGCATCAGCCGGCGCCTTGTCCCAGTATCGCTCGGACTTCCAATCGCCCATCCACATCCGGTTCATCAGTTCATTCAAATCATCCGGAAGCGGTGCTTCGAAATCCGATGGGTATTCCACCCCGCTGAACCGCATACGCCATGCGTGCAACGCTTGTCGGGGAAAGCCCAACACGGCATCCATGCGGGACGTCCACCCTTGCTCAACGAAATCCAGATAGCAGGTCTCATCCGGTCCATAAAGCTTGTCCGCATAGACCGGATACCCCATCCATTTGGCATGAACCCGAATCTGGTGTTTTCGCCCGGTGTGCAGCCTAACACGGCACAAGGTCAGCCCTCCGTCGCGACTCCATCCCACAGGCTCAAACACCGTCCTGGCCTTCTGCGCCGAACGCGAGCTCCGGACCGTCTGTTTGACGTGAACCAGACTCTCATTGTCCCGCGCCAACGGTTGGTTTACATCCTGTGGCGATTCCAAGCGGCCGCAAATCCACGCCAAATACTGCTTCTCAACCCTCCGGTCTTCGATCGCGCGTTGGTATTGACTCGCCGACCGGCGGTGCTTAGCCACCAACACAATTCCGCTCGTCTCACGATCCAAGCGGCTTACCAAATGCAGATTTTCCACCCCGAGGTATTCCTTGGCCGCACCAATCAGACTCGACAAAGGACCTGACTTTGAGGGATGGCAAACCAACCAACCGGGTTTATTCATTACCAGCACATCACCATCCTCATGCAGGATCCACGAGGGAAACTCCGCCATGTCAACCAAAGGGGCATCCTTGCCCGTGAATCGCGATACATCCCATTCGCCGGAATTCACACGCACCGCTCCCCCGGCATTCGAGACCAAATCACCACCCGCTGCTGAATCCATTTTCTTTATCTCCCCGAACCAAAATATCAGATAACATCCTGAAGCGATTGTTGGTGAACTGGGGCGCCCAAACGCACGTATTCACATACTTCGCCAATCAGGTAAATGGATCCGGTCACCAGAATGGTCTGCCCTTGCTTGAGTGGCATCAGGCACCGGTCCTTCGCGAAAAGCTGATCCATGGGCAAGTTGAGCACCTCACCACCAAACCACGCCGGAACATACGCTTTCATCGCCTCAAAAGACAAAGCCCTCGGCTGCGCCGGACTCAGCAGATACAGCGCCTCAGCGTATTCCGCAATAGTTCCGATGAGCGAGGGAGCTCGATCATGACCCAATGTTCCAGCAACCACCACAGGTTTCATACCGGTATCCAGTTCAATACCTGCGATGTTTTCCCGCAGCGCCCGGGCACCCTCCTCGTTGTGCGTGGCATCCAGAATCAGACGGTTTCGCCCCTCATTCACCGACAGCACTTCCCATCGGCCCGGCCATTGCACCTTTGTCAAGCTGCTGCGAATCCCCTCAGGCCTCAACCCGAAGCGCTCCGACACGAGATCTGCCGCAAGCGTAGCCGTCGCGGCATTGATACGCTGAAAACTCCCCTTCAAACACGTTTCCGGATACTCTGACGGATCCGCTCCGAAACGCTCACACACCGAATACACCGGGCATTCCCGATCCAGCGCAACCCGACGGATCACCGCCTCCGCTTCCACCGGAAGCCGCCCGATCACCACCGGTACCCCGTTTTTGATGATCCCCGCCTTCTCAGCGGCAATCGCCTCAATCGAATCTCCCAGTATCTGGGTGTGATCCAGGCTGATCGAAGTGATAACCGACACGAGCGGCCGCACCACATTCGTGGCGTCCAGCCGACCGCCAAGACCGGTCTCATACACCGCCACATCAACATTTCCGGACGCGAAACGCTCAAACGCCATAGCAGTCATGAACTCAAAAAACGACGGAAAATCCGCCATGTCGCCGCCTGCAACCTCAAGCGCCACCGGAACCAGCCTCCGGGTCATCTCCACGATCTCCGCCTCGCTTGTGATCTCCCGGTCAATCTGAATCCGCTCTCCCTGATAAATCAAGTGCGGCGAAGTGTATAGCCCCACCCGGTGTCCAGCCAGGCGCAACATGCATTCCAACATCGCGCTGACCGATCCTTTCCCGTTGGTGCCAGCAACGTGAATACACGGGACCTTCAACTGTGGATTCCCCAGACCAGCGGCAAACCGCTCCATCCGCTCCAGTCCATACTTGGCCCCATGATACCGGAGACTGTAAAGAAAATCGCGGACCGATGCATAGTCGGCCAGTGACTTCGAACGCTCAAATAGATCCATCGTGCTCATATCATCAGGAAACGCCATATCGTCACCAAGCCCCTTCCGGTGCAAGC
>JAFGAQ010000426.1 GCA_016933595.1 Opitutales bacterium
GCTATCCGGATTTCCGTCTCGATTACCTTGAGATTGTGGATCGGCGCTCCCTGCTTCCAGTGGAGCAAGCTGTTGCCGGCAAAATCGTTATCGCGGTGGCCGCATTCCTCGGAAAAACCCGTCTCATTGATAACATCGAAGCATGATTTTTTGAGAGGATAGCCCTCTCGAATGATAATAGTGCCGGTATTCGGATTCACCGATCCTGCCAATTCGGATGTCTTAGTGTTTCAGCTTTGAGGAATTGGTCCTCGATGATCTTTGTCCAGACGGTTTGATGAAAACCTGAGGTCCGTATTCCCCGGATTGGAGTATGGATGAGTTCGCCTGGTGGATGAATGACTCAGAAAATGGTGAAATCTGAGGATGGCACAAGTGGGGGGGGCTCGTCCAAATTGGAGGGAACAAATACGGAGGAATCAAATTGAACCCTCATGGCGGCGGCCTGAATATCGATCCTGGTTTTGTCCCGTTTTGTCAGGTCACGGTAGTCCATTGTTCTGGGAATGTATTGTTCCTGGACTTTCTTCAGGCTCACCAGTTCGATGGACCGGAGGACGCTTCCATCGTCTGCCAGCCATTCGCTCTGCAGCAGGCCTTTGAACTCGTCGTCGAAAGCCACCCGAACGGAGAGCATGACGCATGTTCCTCCTTCTGCCGGTGGCGATAGGAGAAAGGATTGGGCTGGGCGGGCTTTGACTTGGGATGGGCCTTCGTAATGGCTGTTTTCCCAGTATAGGAAGGGCATTAGCATATCGCTTACCGTTACCGACATTTCCTCAATCAAGGGCTTGGACCAATGCTCTGGATCAAGCGATACGGGTTCGCCGGATTCGTCGATGGTCCAAACTTCGGGATAGGGTCCGCGTATGAAGAGAAAACGTGCAATCGGCAGGAAGCTTCGGGGATTCTCTGGATCCCTCTTTTCGAGGTGCACCCGTTGGTAGTGGGTGCGTGTGACCGGATCAAATAGGCCCCAGAGGGTTCCGTAGGCTTCGACGGTCTTTTTCCGATAAGGGTAGTGCCTCACACGGAAGCGGAAACAGTAGTCGTCCGGGTATGAATAGGAGCGGAAAGATTCGAGTAATGCCTTTGCGTCTTCGGAGCTGAGCGCGGATGCCTCCGGCATGTCCAGCCGGTTTCTGGGCTGCGAATAAAGGGGATCCATCAGGTTGATGAATCCTAAACCCAATACAAGCAATGCCAGCCATTTGAAGGATGGAAGGAAATCAGAGGTATCCAGGCTTCCTTTCATGACGGTTGTTGCAGTGGTCTTGTGGAAGCGATCAATCGAATACGGAGATCCTCAAGACAGCCAGCCGGATTCGGTGGATTGAGCCCGGTCGACTGGAAGGGGGGCGGGAGGTTATGGAAAACCTCCGGGCGGACGTGGGATTACTCGTCGAGAAGGGAATCAACCGGAACCGGTTCGCCGTTTTCAGCACCTGGAATCTGAATGGGTTCGGCTGCGGCCGGTTCCGCGACATCGGAGTTCACCTTGCTTTCTTCAGCCGCAGGGGTGACCATGCGCGATGCAATGTTTCCCAATTCTGTTTCGGACGGTGCCGATGCTGAGAACGATGGGTCTGCAAGATGCCCAAGGTAGAGACCGAAGGCGATCACGAAGAAACCGATGATGCAGTAGATCGTGGTGCGGGTCAGGATGTTGACGGTGTTTCCGCCGAACGCCTGTTCAACTGCTCCTCCACCCAAAGCTGATCCCATGCCGGCGTTTGCATTCGGCTTTTGCATGAGAATGATCAAAACGACGAAAGCACTCAGAACGATGAGCAGCAGCGTGAAAAAGGTGATCAGGAATGTAGCCATGAAAAATACTAGTGGATTGAGCTAAAAATCAGGAAGGAAACCAGAGGGAATGCCTCGTGTCAAGGAAGCAAACGCAACGGATTGTATTTCGAGTGGTTTCGCGCCATCGGGCGATGGTAAGGGACGGTGTGGTGAATCTAGAATTCGAAGGTGTATTGCCCCAGGCGGCGACCGAGTTCCTGCAGGACCCGGCGTTCATTTTCTTCTCCTTGTGCGTCAAAGGTGACCGAAAAACGCACAAACGCTCCAGCATCGTCCCAAGGCACGGTGCTGATGAGCATGTTGTGGATCAACCACTGGCTGAAGGCCTCGGCCGATGCAAATGACTCGGTTCCTTGTGGTCCGACCGCGCGTTTCGGAGCCTTTACGTAGAGAAAGAAACTGCCCTTTGGTTTGGTGGCCTGAAAGCCGCAGCGGTTGAGTGCCTGTATCAGATGGTCCATCCGCCTGGAGTATTTGGCCGAGATCCGCTCGGTGATCCAAGGATTGGTGAGGGCGGTTTCAGCTGCTTTCTGGATAGCCAGAAACTGTCCGGAATCCGTGTTATCTTTCACCATCGCGTATGCGCTGATGATTCCCGGGCAGCCGACGGCGAAGCCGATTCGCCAACCGGTCATATTGAAGGATTTGGATAGGGAGTGCAGTTCGATGCAGACTTCTTTGGCTCCTTCGACCTGAAGAATGGAGACTGGGGTTCCTTCGAAAATGAGGGAGGCGTAAGCAGCATCCTGAACAATGATCATCCCGTTGTCTTTTGCGAAATCCACCGCTTTTTCAAAGAAGCTGAGGGTGGCGGAAGCTCCGGTCGGGTTGTTGGGATAGTTCAGGACCAGCACCTTGGCCTTTTTGCGGATCTGCGACGGAATGCTGTCGAGATCGGGCAGAAAATGGTTTTCGGGGGTAAGGGGGAGCTGGTAGACGGATCCACCGAGATATTGAGCGTGTGTGCCGAAAATCGGGTATCCCGGAGTGGTCATGATCGTTACATCACCGGGATTGATGAAACACGTCGGCAGGATCGAAAGCGCCGCTTTTGACCCGATGGAATGCAGGATTTCGGTATCTGGCTGCAGCCCTTTAACCCCAAACACATCGTGCATGTAACGGGCGGCGGCGAGGCGGAACGATTCGTTCCCGTTGTCCGCATATCCCCGGTTGGAGGGATCCGCAGCTGCTTCCTGAAGGGCCTGAACCACTTCGGGGAACGCCATTTCGTCGGGTTCGCCGACTCCCATATCGATCAGCGGTGTCTCGGGATGCGCTTTGCGCGCGGCCCGTTTTGCCCGTTTGATCTTTTCAAACTTGTAGATTTCGGTCGATTTCCCGAAAGACTGCCCGCCAATGCGGTCCGCATACAGGTTCTGAATATATGGAGCTGTCATCTGGACTTACTACTATTGTGTCGTGAAAACCTAAATCAAATCAAATGAGACATTTTGCTGAAGGGTACATCTGCAAGCACCCGCTAATCTGTCAGGAACGTCCGTAGAGGTTTGACAGTTCGCGCAGGTAAGAGGCACTCTCGTTTTGGAAGTGATGGAGGTGGTGTTCGTGGCACCTCCATCGCCAGTTTCCGGTGGCGGTGCCGGGGGTGTTGAACCTCGCTTCCGTTCCCAGACTAAGGAAGTCCTGCAGGGGTACGATGCATAGTCGGGCAACCGAGGACCATGCAGCCCGGATGAGATCCCATGGTGCGGTGGCCCCATCCACCCGGAGGTAGCGTCGCATGTGATCCTGAGCCGCATGCCCGGAGCTCCTATACCAGCCGAGGCTGGTATCGTTATCATGGGTTCCGGTGTAAACCACTGAGTTGGGAACAATGTTGTGGGGGAGGTAGAAGTTGTCGGATCCTCCTCCAAAGGCGAATTGAAGCACAGCCAGTCCAGGAAACCCGCTTTGATCTCTCAGTCCGGTGACTTCTGGAGTGATCAATCCGAGGTCCTCAAGGATCATGCAGGCATCGGGGATTTCGGATTTGAGCTTTTCGAAGAATGCCAAACCGGGTCCCGTTTCCCACTTTCCTTCCTTTGCGGACTTGGCCTTTTTCGGAATGCACCAAAACGCTTCCATTGCCCTGAAGTGGTCCAATCGCACAGTATCGAAGAGCGAGAGGCTATGACGGATACGGTCCATCCACCATGCGAAGCCGGTTTCGGATAGGTGTTTCCAGTCGTAAATCGGATTGCCCCAGAACTGGCCTTCGCTGTTGAAATAGTCGGGCGGGACTCCGGCGTAGCAGGACGGGCGCAGGTCTTTCCCCAGGCGGAAGACTTCTGGATTGCGCCACACATCGACACTGTCAGGTGCCACGTAAATGGGGATGTCCCCGATGATCCGGATTCCCTTGTGGGAGGCCTCCTCCCTGAGCCGGTTCCATTGGGTGAAGAGAAGATACTGGAGGAAAGCCGCCTCTTTTTTTGTTTGGAGGAGAGCAGCGGGGAGCTTGATCTGAGAGGCGGTCTCGTAGTCTCTCCATTCCTTTCTCCATTCATACCACGGTTTGTTATCGGATACTTTTTTGAAGGTGGTGAAGAGGCTCCATGCTTCGACCCAGTGGCTGTGTTTTTTCAGGAAGGAGCGGAATGGGCGTTCATGCGCGGGGTCTTGAAGCCCTTTTTTGACGACTTTGGCACATATCGAAGTATGAATGGGCTTCAGGTAATCGAAATCCACCTTGTCCGGATCGCTCCGCATAAGGGGCCGCAAATCCTCGGGCGTGAGGTATCCACAATAGAAGAATTCCTCCCATGCGAGGAGGAGCGGATTGAGCGCATGACTCGAATAGGCCTGGTAGGGGGAGTCTCCGAATCCGGTAGGTCCGAGTGGTAAAACCTGCCAGTATTTCAAACCGCACGCGGTCATCCAATCCAGAAAGCGGTGGGCGGACTGGCCGATATCTCCGGTTCCGAAGTCTCCTGGGAGTGAGGTCGGATGCATGAGAACCCCACAGGATCGGGTTTTCAGCCAGTCAAACAAGGGCGTGTGCATGTGTGAATTTTGATCAGGATTCGGAAATGTGGCAGTTGCGGTTGTTCGCAGCTTCCCCCTTGTCCGGACGGTCGAATGGACCGCAAACGCTTGTCCGGAATTCAGGAGGCTCAAGATGGTGCAGCAGCATGCCAATTGGCAAGAACAGAAAACGTCGGGTTGGGGAAAGGCATCGATTTTTCAGGAATCCGTGATCGCGGGGTGGAGGCGTCGGATAGGGGCGTGATCTGGCGCGGGATTTGCTTTCGTTTATTGGATCGAACCAAGCGGAAGAGTTTGCCTCCCGTCCTCCCATGGAACGGGTCGGCGCTAATCCGAGCAGTATATCAAATATCACAAGCCCTTCCAATCAGCCATGGATCCCATCCTTTCATCTATCGTATTGCAAGCCGGCCGTCACCTCGTTGGAAACCTGATGGGAGCGGATCGCAGTCAGCCGGTCCGGGCGCAGGATTCCGAAGGGCGGATGGCTCGTTTTGAAGATCGTCTGGAGCGTGCGATGGATCCCGTGAAAGCGGACCTAAGGGGTTTTCTGGAGTCAAACCGGGTGGGTTCGATTCAGGGTTTGGAGGCGCTGGAATCCCGATTGATCGACGGATTGGCGCATTCGAAGGAAGTGACGTCGGTTGATCTGGAAAGGGGAGTGTCCTCTCAATGGGATTTGGTCAGCGAGTCCGGAATGTTGCGGCTGGAGAATGATCGGGGCGACAGTATTGAACTGGACCCGGATAGTGCTCTGGGAATGGGTGCGCGGCGATTGATGCAGGTTAGGCAATTGCTGGATCAGTCCAGGGAGGCTCCTGGATTGCCGTTGGGCTCGGTTCTCGATTCAATGACGGCTGCACCCGAAAAGGTAGAGCCCGATACCGCATGGAGGATGGAAATCCGGTGATTCCGGGAGCGTCGGTCTTTGGTTGATAGCGAGTCAACGGATTTCGCAAGTCCCAA
>JAFGAQ010000427.1 GCA_016933595.1 Opitutales bacterium
CAGGATCGATTGCTAGAGTGTGATGATGGTGTCGATGATAAGAAACGCTTTGGGAAATAAACACACAGGGTATTTATTCTATGAAAATGTGAATGCGATGGATTTATATTTTATTCAGAGATGTTATAACTAATTAGAAGTGCGATTAATAATAAAGACAGGGTGTGTCACGCGTTTGGATAAAACAAAAGCGGGGCAGATGGGCGGAGGTCTTATGCGTCCTTGGATTTGGGATCGAGGGCGTCCCGGAGCCCATCGCCCAGGAAATTGAGCGAAAACAGGGTTAGGGAGAAAAAGATGGAGGGGAAGATGAGGAGCCATGGATAGGAAACCATTTTCTCGGCTCCATCGTTGATCAGGGAGCCCCATGAACTGTCGGGTGGTTGCACTCCCAGTCCGAGGAAGCTGAGGGATGATTCCAAGAGCATAACTGCGGGTACCGTCAGGGTGGAGTAGATGATTACCGGTCCGAGCAGGTTGGGGATGATGTGGCGTAGGATGAGCCGGGTCCGGCGCACCCCGAGGGCGCGGGCCGCGTCGATGTATGGCATGGTTTTGAGTTGCAGCATTTGCCCCCGGACGATGCGGGAGAGGGTTAGCCATTCCACGCATCCGATCGCCACGAAAAGCAAGAGGAGGCTGCGTTCGAAGATCGTCATCAGCAGGATGACGAAGATCATGAATGGCAGCGAATACAGGATGTCGACGATACGCATCATGACGGCGTCAATCCATCCTCCGCAATAGCCTGCTATAGCGCCCCATGCCACGCCAATGGTCATGGCGACGAGTGTGGCCGCAAAGCCGACAGCGATTGAGATGCGCCCCCCGAATAAGGTGCGTGCAGCCAGGTCGCGTCCCAGTGTATCGGTGCCAAACCAGTGGGTGTTCCCCGGTGGGGTGGGCCCCTTGAGAAGGTTTTGTTCGTTGGGCTCAAATGGAGCAATCCATGGCGCAAGCAGGCAGAGGAGCGTGATCGTCGAAAAGCAAACCAGTCCTGCGATTGCCATGTGATTCTTGGTCAGGCGAATCCATGCCTCGCCCCATGGGGAACGGACCAATCGGGAGGGGTTATGCGCGGAAAATTGGGACGATTCAGTCATGGGGATCCGTTTCATGGTTTGGACCCGAGGCGCAGTCTGGGATTCAGCCAAACCAGCAAGGTATCCACAATGAAGTTGAACAGGATGAGGATTGCCGCGTACACGAGAACGGTTCCCATGATGAGGGTATAATCGCGATTGAGGGCGGCGTTGATCAGGTGGCGGCCCAGCCCCGGGAGCATGAAAATGTATTCGATGACAAAGGAGCCGGTGATGAGGTGGGCAGCGACTGGTCCAAGATAGGATATGACGGGAATCATGCCTGTGCGAAGCCCATGTTTGACCACTACGTTAAAAGGACTCACTCCTTTTGCACGGGCGGTTCGGATGTAGTCTTGTCCGAGGACTTCAAGCATACTTCCACGGGTCAGGCGGGCGATCCCGGCCGCATAGTACAGACCCAGCGTTATAGCGGGCAGGATGCGGTAGCGCAGGCTTTCCATCCACGATGCGTCGTATGATGGTTCCCAAAACAGGACTGGGAGTCGAATGGATTCGGGCACCCAGAATCCGAAGACGAGAATGAGGATAGGGCCCATCACAAAGGTGGGCAGGCAGATCCCGACCATGACGACCCCCATGGGAATGTGGTCCCATGCGGTATTCTGTTTCAAGGCCGCGAGTGAACCGGTAGAAATCCCTAGAAAGGCGGCGATGATGAGGGCGTAGAAACCCAATTCGGCGGACACCGGCAGTGCCTCGGCGATGAGCTGATTGACAGTCCGTCCCTCATAACGGAAGGAGTATCCGAAATCAATGCCCAGCCCGTTCTTTAGATCAAATCGCAGCAGTGCCCCGGGTGAGAAGCGCTTGGGCGTGATGTTCCACATGTATTTGGCATACTGCACATGAAGTGGATCATGGAGCCCATACTGCTCTTCGAGTTTGCGCAGGATGTGCTCTGACACATTCCGTTCCTGACTGAATGGACCACCCGGCACGGCCTTCATCATGACAAACACCACTGTGGCGATCAGGTAGAGCACCAGAATGGTTTGCAGCAGTCGACTGATCAGGAAGCGTGGCATGAATCGGAAGGGGCTCAGAGGCGAAAGCCGGTGGGTTCCAATTGAATGAACTTGAACGGGTGGTAGTCGAGCAATTTGGGGTGCCAGTTTTTGACATCCGGATGGATGAGGTACTTTCGGGTATACCAGTAGATGGGAGCGGCCGGAAGCTCATCGAGGAAGATGCTCTCCATTTCCCTCATGAGTGCGTTGCGATGGTGCGGATCCCCTGTCAGGAGGACCTGTTTGTAAAGCGCATCATAGCGGCGATTACTCCATCCCGTTTGATTGTTGCCACTATCGGAGGTCCAAATCATGAGAAAAGTGATGGGGTCCACGTAGTCTCCAATCCAGCCGGAGCGTGAGATATCGTATCTCAGGTTGTCTTGATTATCGAGGTATACCTTCCACTCCTGATTGACGACCCCGATATCAATTCCGAGATGATCCCGCCACATTTGCTGGATTGCTTCGGCAATCATCTTGTGGGCCTCCTGCGTATTGATGAGAATGTCCATTTTTGGAAAACCCGCCCCTTCCGGAAACCCTGCTTCCGCGAGCAGTCGTCTTGCTTCGATCGGGTCGAATTGCAGGTTTCCGGGAGTAAGGTACCCCGACACTCCATCGTAGACGAAGCCGCGGGCGGGTTGCTCACCGCCCTTGGTTACTTCCCTGACAATGAGTCCGGTGTCGATTGCGAGGGTGAGGGCACGGCGGACCAAAGGATTGTCAAGCGGCGGGCGGGTTGTGTTGAACCGGTAGAAGTAGGTTCCCAGGTAGTCGTCGAAGCGAATGACCTGCGGATGCCGGGATCGGTAATACGCGATACGGTCAATGGGGATATTGGAGCAATAATGGATCTGCCCCGCACGGAAGGCCGCTTCTTCCGTGCTTGCTTTTTCAATTGGGAAGAACCGGATCCCCTTGATGCTGACCCTGTCCGTATCCCAGTAAGTGTCGCTCTTCACGACTTCAAGGTAGCTGTTGGTGACCCATTTGGAAATCCGGAATGCTCCGTTTCCGACGAGGTTTTCCGGGCGGGTCCACTCGGACTCGCGGCTATCGATGCTCCCGAAGGATTCGATTATCCTGGGGTTGACGGGATACCATGCGTTGTGTTTGAGCATTCCGGGAAGATGGGGGGTGGGCCCAACCAGGTGGAGCCGGAGGGTATGCTCATCCAGAACCTCGACCCCTACAGTGGAAAAGTCGTTGGTGTTGCCTTTGAGGTAATCCTCCGCTCCCTTGAGAACGATCAATTGATCGGCGTATTGTGCTCCAAGCGCAGGGGAGAGAATACGGCGAAAGGAATAGCTGAAATCTGAGGCTGTGACCGGATCTCCATTGCTCCAACGGGCGTTGTGGCGCAGGTGAAACGTCCAGACTGTCGCATCGCTGTTGCACTCCCATTTTTCGGCGACGCCGGGTTCTGGCGCGCTTTCGTCGCTCGGGTGGTAAGCGATGAGTCCTTCAAAGATCGAGTGGAGGATGTTGTGTTCAGGAACCCCGGTGGTGAGGTGAGGATCCAGACCATGCGGCTCGGAACCGTTGCCCAATAGCAGTATGCCTTGGGCGGAAGCGATCTCAACGGGCGTTCGGTTGTCGGAACATCCAATGAAAACCAGCGCGAAAACGGACAAAAGGATACCCTGTGGAATGAGACGCCAGAGCAAGCACCTTCGGATCATACCCATTCAGGCGGGTTTTGCAGTTCGGGTTTGAGTACCCCAATGTAAGGCAAGTGACGGTACCGCTCGGCGAAATCGAGGCCGTAACCGACGACGAAATGATCGGCGATGTTGAACCCGACATAATCACAGGGTTCGGATACATGACGATTCGTCTGTTTGTCGAGCAGCACACAGGTTGCGATACTGAGGGGCTTGTGGGCTTCGAGTTGCTTGACGACTTTCCGCAGGGTTTTTCCGGTGTCGAGAATATCGTCGATGAGCAGGACGTTTTCGCCTTCGATGTCAATCCGGATCGGGTCGATGATCCGTGGTTCGGATGCAGGCGTTATGCCTCCCTGATAACTGGAAACCCTTATGCAGTCGAGTTTGACGGGAACCGTGATGTGTCGGATGAGGTCAGCCGTGAAAAGCAGTGCACCGTTGATGATGGCAACGAGAATCAGATCCCGATCCTGGTAGTCTTCGGAAATCTGTCGTCCCAACTCGGCAACCCTTTGCTGGATAGCATTCTCATCGACGAGAATGGTGGCTATGTCCTCAGTCATGCCCGATGGGATGCAGGAAATGGGTAAGTGTCAATCCGTATCGTTCGGCATCAGCCTGCGGATTCGGGAGTGGTGAAAACGCCATCCCTCATTTTCAGAATGTAGTCGCAGCGTCTGGCAATGTCCGGATTGTGCGTGACGATCAGAACCGCCTGATTGTTGCGTTTGGATAGCTGATAAAGGAGTTCAAAAACGATATTTGAATTCTTAACGTCCAGGTTCCCGGTCGGCTCGTCGGCCAATACGATCGGCGGATCATTTGCAAGCGCACGGGCAACGGCCACGCGCTGTTGCTCACCCCCTGAAAGCCGGTTGGCGAGACGTTCGGTTTTGTCTCCGAGTCCGACTGATTGGAGGAGCATGTGGGCACGGCGCTCCATGGTAAGGGTCTTGCGGTTGCCGCGCTTCCACATCGGGATCATGATGTTCTCAGTCGTGGTGAACTCAGGCAAAAGAAAATGGAACTGAAAGACAAAACCGATCTTCTCATTGCGGATGCGGGTCCGCTGGTCTTCGTTTGATTTGGAAACATCGATCCCGTCGACGAGGATTGTTCCCTCATTCTGGCGGTCCAGCAGCCCCAGCGTGTAGAGCAATGTGCTTTTCCCGCACCCGGAGGGTCCGACGATGGCGTAGGTGTTGCCCCTGAAGAGTTGCAGGTCCACGCCTTTGAGCACATGCACGCGCTGTTCCGGATCACCGAGGTAACGGTGCAATCCTTTGCATTCGAGAACGGGTTTTTTGTCAGTTTGGGTCATTTTAGTCGTGGGCAGGGGATGGTTAGCCACTGGTGCCGCGGATAACGTCTCCCGGTTCCAGTTTGGCTGCCCTTCTCGAAGGGATGATACTGGCCGTCATGACGAAGATGAATGCGATCAGTCCGGCGATGACGTAGTGCCAGATGGACCAGTCCACTACAAAACTGTCGGTTGAGAAAATACCGCGAATGCGTATGGGGAGTCGGGATGCGACCAGTGTGAGGGTGGCTCCGGTGAGCCATCCCATGAGGATGCCGACCACAGTCACTATAAAGCCCTGCCAGATGAAGATGTGGGTGACATCCCTTCGTGTGTATCCGATCGAACGGAGAATGGCGATCTCGCGGGTCTTCTCCATTATGATAATCGCAAGGGTGCTGAACATGCCGAGTCCGGAGATGAAGATAATCGAGGAAAGGCTGATCATGGCGGAGATGCGGACCGCCTGAAAGACCTGAAGCCACACTTTCTCGCGTTCCTGCCAAGGTGCCACGATGTGTTGAACGACTGACTCCATGAGGTATCGGTCGTCATCGGCTTTCTCCACGTCAAACAAACTGACCTGAATGTAGCTTGTCTGGTGGGGGCGCTTGAGAATGCGGCGGGCCTGATTGATATCGATAAAGATGCGCTCGCGGTCGATATCGCGGTAACCGGTCTCGTAGATTCCGGAAACGAGAACCCGGTGGGACTCATCGCCTACCGTGAACAGGATGGAATCCCCCGGTTCGATCATCATGCGTTCGGCGAGCGCCAGACCGACCAGTGCACCCCGCGGGTTTCGCTGGAAGTCAAGCATGCTCCCAAAGACGATCTGTTCTTCGAGGTCAGATACCAGCATATGCATATCTTTCTCGATGCCAAAGAGTTGTGCTGGTTCGGCTTTGAAGTTGTTGGAGACGTCAATAGCGCCTCGCAGTACTTTGGATGCGGCAAGAACGTTGCTGAATTGGTAGAGGGATTCGATTACCTTGTCCGCATGCTCGACGCCTGGCCGGTATTTCCGGCCGCTGGCGCGGCCAAACTCGAACTGTCGGCCGGTATCTTCCTGCTCGATCTGAATACTGGTAAGGGTTTCCTGAAACTTGTCCTGAACCCTCACGGCACCGTTGGCCCCAAGCACCGTCTTGATGAAGAGTTTCTCAAATCCGGTTGTATTGGCCTGCGCGACGATAAACAAACCCACACCGAGAACAATCCCGGCCAAGCTCATGAGCATGGATCGTTTTTTCGAGAGGAGGAAGCGGACGGCTATCCTGAAATTAGGAGACATGATGACGGGTCAGCGGTATGGATGGAGATCACTTGGCAGCGTCTTGGGTTCCGGCCGGTGAAGCCGGAGGTTCGATTGCTTGCACGGGATCGCTCCATTGGATTCGAACGAGGTCTCCATCGCGGAAGCGGGTGAGTTCTTCACGGATGATGGTATCCCCTTCACGGATGCCATCCAGAATCTCGACTTGAAGTAGACTGCGGAAACCAGGGGTGACCCGCACAATCTCGACTTTGGAGTTGCGGACGCGCAGCACATTGTTGCCGATGATGGCCTGACTCGGGATCAGCAACGAGTTGGTGCGCTCGCCGACGATGATACTGACTTCGCCGGTCAGTCCAGGTGTCAGTTTGCGGGGCTCGATATCCACTCCCAGATAGATCTTGTACCGTTGGGTGATCGGATCCGCCATCGGTAGAATCTGTGTGACCTTTGCATTGAAAGTGGAGTCCGGGTAGGCCAGAAAGCGCACTCTTGCATCCAGTCCTTCACGGACTTTGTTGAAGTCCTCTTCGCTGATTTCCGCGGTGACGAGTCGGCGATCGTCGATAATCTCGAATGCAACGGCTCCCGCGCTCACCAAGTCGCCCTCACGTGCGTAGATATTGGTGACCACTCCCGAGACTGGGCTGCGGATGATCATCTTCTCAATGTCCAAACGGAGCTGCTTTATGCCCGCATCCTTCATTTTTATCGCAAGCTCCTCATTGAGATCCTGCCTGCGTATATTTTCCCTGAGCTGTTGAAGGTTGCGCTGGGTGAGTTCGAGATCGCGTTCAGGGCGGATTCCTCTTTTCACATCGCGTTCCATTTCCTCGAGGTCTTCGAGTGCCTTTTGAAGGGTGTAGGTCGAAGGCCTGGTGATGGCAAGGGTCCGCTCATGGTTGTCTTTGTCGATCAGGAGACGTTCCAGTTGCAGTTGTTGTTCCTCTGTGTCGAGGCGCAACAGTATTTGCCCTTCCTTCACCTGATCGCCGATTTCCACCGGTGCGTCGATGACGGTTCCTGCCCGTTCACTGCGCAGTTGAAGCAAGTGATACTCGCTGACTTCGACCGTGCCCAGCACGATGTCCTGTGCGCTTCCACGTTTGGCCCGGGTCACAATAACCTCCGGAATTGACATCCAGAACAGGATGAATCCAAACACAAGGAATGCCGCGATGAGGAGAATCCATTTCCAGAAGGCAAAGGAGATCAACAGACCCTTGAGTCTGCTTCCCAATGGGCTGTTTGCCGGAGACTGATTGGAAAATGATGATGCCATTGAATAAAAGTGCGATAGACCCGGATAGCGGGTTGTCAATCAGAGAAAACGCATGAGCGGTACGACTGCCGCCCATGGCATTGCCCATTTGGGCGGACTAATCCTGCAAGCTGGTTTCCTTCGCCAGTTTGAGCAGGCGTTGGGTATCCTTTTCAGCGGCGGGCGGAAGGATTTGCAGGATGGGATCCTGATTCATCCATGTCAGGAAGCGCGAGAAGGTGAGGATATAGTCCATGCGTTGATTGGAAATGTTGATCTCCTGACTGATGCGGTTGAGTTCCGCATGTTTGAAGTCGAGGCTGGAGAGCCGACCCCTTTGGTGTTCATCTTTGGATTTTTCGTAATCGTTGAGCGCCAGACGGTACTCATCTTCCGCGAACTGGAGTCTCTCGTATTTGTAGTTCAGATCTTCGATGCCCCTTTGCATTTCGAGCTTCAGCGTCAGAAGCAGCTCCC
>JAFGAQ010000428.1 GCA_016933595.1 Opitutales bacterium
GAGGGACGGCCGAGGCAATCGAGAACAAGTTGTTGGATGATCTGTTCCTGATCATTCGGGTGGTCGATGATCCGGACAAAGGTCTCGATGAATGCGAGTTGGAAATCGATGAGTGTTTTCAGGGTCAGGCGGGCCGCGATTTTTGCGAGACGGCTGAGGTAGAATGGGTTTTGCCCAAAGGGATGGGTGTCCGCTTTGGCGTTTACATCCGAAAACCAGAGCGCATACTCGGCAGCGGCGGCGCTGAGCGCATCCTTGCTGAGTGATCCGCGCCGCAGGTCGATCCATCCGCCATCGTGGAGGGTGCGCAGTTGGATGAGCAGGCGGTTGCGGGACTGGAGGTTTCCGAGCACCCCGCGGGCATCTTTGTTGGAGAAGAAGTGCTTGCGCACACAACGGAGCGTGGAGTCGAGGTTAAGGGTGTAAAAGGCGTCCGCGAGCTCGAAAAAATTGCCTTCGCCATAGGGAGGCACCATCGAATTAACGCACTCGTAGTCGATGAGCCGGGTTTTTTCGTTCATCACATAGGTGATGAGCTTATCCAGCTCGTTCATGATCATGCGGGGATTACCATTGACCCTTTCGATAAGGGCGGCGGCTGCATCGTGATCAATCTTGACCTGCTCTTCCCGGCATTTGTCGAGAAGGTGCGGGATGAGTTGTTCGGAGTCTTTCGGGAGGGCAATGAAGGTGAGTGCTCCCGCAGACTCAACCCACTTGGTGAAGGATCGCCGGCGGTCGACCGGGCTTCCCGAGATCAGCAGAAAGGCATCCGGATCCGAGAAATTCTTAAGGAATGCGGACAAGGATTCGGCAGCATTTTTGGCACCCTCCGTTTTTCCGACCTGTGTCTCACCGAGAAAGGTGGCCTGACGCATCCAGACAATGCGTTTCGGGTTGAACAGCGACAGGTTCTGGGCTGCGCTGATGAACCGGCCAATCCCGGCGGAAACTTCATCCACGGTCCCAAAGCGCCCATCGATCATCTCGATCTCCGCACCGTCTCCGAACTCGCGGCGTTTGCGGTTGAAGGCTTCAACCGCTTTTGAATCGACGAGAAATTCATCGTCACCGCCAATCAACTGGAAGGATAGTCCGGCACTCATAGGGGCATTGTGAGGAATGCTTTCGCAATATGCAACACACGGCACCTGGAATTTGGCTGAGGGTCGCAGTCCCGATCCTCTTCAGCGGAGGCTGGCGTCACCCGGCGGCGGTCATTGAGTAGACTTTGTCGCCCGGCCGAACCACTTCCGGAAGCGGGAAAGTAATGACCGATCCCCGTCCGGCTTCGGTTGCCGGTTGGTCGTCCACATGCATGCCTTCGGGGGTGGCCTCAACAACCCCGGTGGTGGCTCCGGTGATGAGGATTTCCTCGCCGATCCGGAAGCTCTCGGCGTCGATCATGATCTGAACAATCCCCGACTTGCGGAAGTAGTTCTGGACCCGTCCAATATAGGTTTTGCGGCGGGTGGATTTCGAACCCGCGGAGCGCGCCCACGGGTCAAGTTTGCTCCCGAGATAGTAGCCTCCCTCCCAGAATCCTCTGTTGAAAACCGATGCGAGTCGCTCCATCTCCTGTTCAACAAAGGGGCGGTCGAACGTTCCCGCTTCGATGGCGTCCAGTGCCTTGCGGTAGGAACCCACCACCGCATGAACGTAGTCCGCGCTGCGGCCGCGTCCTTCAATTTTGAGGATGTCCACGCCCGCACCTACAATCTGGTCGAGCACGGGGAGGGTGCAGAGATCCTTGGGCGACATCACGAACTGGTTGTCGACTTCGTAGGCGAATCCTGTCTCCGCATCCCGAACCTCGTAGCGCCTACGGCAAACCTGATAGCACTCCCCGCGGTTGGCCGATTTGCCATACTGAGCCAGACTCATGTAGCATTTTCCGGAGATTGCCACGCAGAGTGCCCCATGGGCAAAAACCTCAATTTTGAGCGGCTCTCCACCCATACCACGGATATCCTGTGCGCGGAGTTCCTTGATGATGCCCGCGATGGCCTCGAGAGACAGCTCCCTTGCAAGCACACAAGCCTCGGCATAGCGCGAGAAGTAGGTGGCGGAACGGGTGTTCGAGATGTTGGCCTGAGTGGAAAGGTGAAGCGGTATCCCCATCAGGTGGGCCTGCTCGATCACCGCGAAATCGGAGGCGATCACAGCGTCCACTCCCGCGTCTTTAGCGACTTCGAGCAGGTGGTCGATGTGGGGTTGCTCGGTATCGTATACCACGGTGTTGAGCGTCAGGTAAGCCTTGCGGCCGTGGTCATGACAAATCGAGACGAGCTCCGGGACTTGCGCGGGTTCAAAGGCAGTCGCGTTCGCCCGCATCTGCAGGTGCCCCGCTCCGAAATAGACCGAATCCGCACCGGCATGAATGGCCGCACGCAAGGCCTCCACCGACCCGGCGGGGGCCATCAGTTCGACCCGATGCGGTGGTCGGCTTGGACTCGCTAGGTTCTCCATTCGTTGACCTTTCGGAACCTCCGGCATTTCAGCTTTCGCCGAGACTCCGGAGGAGCGACTGGAGTTGTTCGAGTTTGGAGCGGTTATCTTCCTGTTGGGCCCGTGCCCCTTCGACAACCTGAACCGGTGCGTTATTCACAAAAGAAGCGTTCGAAAGCTTGCTTTCGATGCCCTTGAGAATGCCTTGGAGTTTTTCGATCTCTTTCGAAAGACGGGCTTTTTCCTTCTCCACATCGATTGTGTTGCTGAGATCCAGATGGAAGGACCCGAGAGGGGTCACCACCGCC
>JAFGAQ010000065.1 GCA_016933595.1 Opitutales bacterium
TCCGCACTCACTTTGCAGGTCTCAATGAGCTCATTCCAGCCGCCGAGGTGTTTCAACCCGAAGTAGGTGATCATGGACGATCCCAACAACAGCACAAAGGTTTGCGCGACCTCGGTGTAAACCACCGCCCGAAGTCCGCCCAAAATGGTATAAATTCCCGTGAGAATAACGGTTGCAAAAGCCCCCACCCAGAAAGCGTTCTCGGGGGTGCCGAAGGTGTCAGGAAGCAACGTCTGGAACACAATCGCGCCGGCATAAACCGTCACCGATACTTTCGTGAACACATAAGCGACCAAACTCACGATCGAGAGGACCCAACGCGTCTTCGAATTGAAGCGACGCTCCAGAAACTCAGGCATCGTGAAAACACCCGACCGGTAATAGAAAGGCACAAAGACCCATCCGAGCATGATCATCACCCAGGCGTGAAGCTCCCAGTGCGCTTGTGCCATCCCGTTGTTCGCTCCGGAACCGGCGAGTCCAACGATGTGCTCAGACCCGATGTTCGACGCAAACAGCGAACACCCGACCACGAACCAGCCCACATGGCGGCCAGCGAGGAAGTAGTCGGCCGCTGTTTTCTGGTTACGCGATGATCGCCACACAATGCCGACGATAATCGAAAAATAGAAGGCTACGACAATCCAGTCAATGGTTGTCAGTGAGGTAAGCTGATTAGTCATATCTATTTCTAACGTTAGTTTTGGGGATCCATCACAAAAAGAAATCCATTCAAGAAATGCAACTGCCGTCTCAGGTCAGCATGGAAAAGGTGGTGATTAAACGCTTAATACAGGCCTTTGCAATTGGTTTTTCACAAGCGGGAGATCATCCCTGTCCATAATAGGCCTTGGGGCCGTGCTTGCGATCAAAATGCTTGGACAGCAATGCATCCGGAATCGGCTTCACGTCGGGGCAAAGCATCCGGGTCTTCCACGCCATTTCCGCGACGATTTCGAGCGTCAACGCATGCTCAAGCGCATCGTCCGCATCCCGGCCCCAAACAAATGGACCATGGCCCCGGACCAACACCGCCGCACAATCCATAGGATTGCGGGAACCGATGGTCTCGACAATCACGTTGCCGGTCTCCCACTCGTATTCGCCCCGGATCGCTTCATCCGCGAGAAACCGTGTCACGGGAATCTCCCCCCTGAAACTGTCGGCATGGGTCGTCCCCAGGCAGGGAATACCCAGACCAGCCTGCGCGAAAACCACGGCATGCCGCGAATGGGTATGCACCACACTCCGCACTCCGCGCGATCCGTATTCGATGAAAAGCCGACGATGCGTAGGGGTATCCGATGAAGGCCTCAGCTCCCCATCGACCACCTTGCCTTCCAGGTCCAGAATGACGATATCCGCATCCATCAATGCCTCATAAGCCACCCCACTCGGCTTGATGGCAAAACAACCCGCATCCGGATCATACACGCTCACATTTCCGAAGGTCATGTCCACCAATCCGGATGAACCGAGACGCCGGTTCACATCCGCACAGGCTGCCCTGAGTGATGCGTAATTCATACCCATCCTTTCATTCCATAAGCGGCCTCATTCCACCGCAGTGCCTGCTTGAGCGAGAAAAGATCGGTCCGCTCATCAATCTTCACCATCTCGATGCCAGCCATTTCCGAGAAATCCTCAAGATATTCCGGGGTTACGGTCAGGCTGAAACCAGTGTGATGCGCCCCACCGGCAAGGATCCATGCGGCCGCTCCGGTCTTCAAATCCGGCATCACTTCCCAAAGCACGCGCGCCACCGGCAGCTTCGGCAAGGGATGCGCCGGTTGGACCGATCGCACCGTGTTCACCACCAAACGGAAACGGTTTCCCATATCCACCAGCGACGCGTTCACCGCCGGGCCCTCCGCCCCATCAAAGACGAGACGAACCGGATCCGCCTTTCCGCCGATTCCCAGCGGATGGATCTCACAACTGGGTTTTCCCACTGCGATACTCGGACAAATTTCAAGCATGTGGGACCCCAGACAGCGCATCCCGTCAGGTGAGAAATGGTAAGTGTAGTCCTCCATGAAACTGGTTCCACGGTCAATACCCTTGGCCATCACCTTCATGGCACGCACCAGGGCGGAGTGCTTCCAATCCCCTTCCGCACCAAATCCATAGCCTTTGTTCATGAGGCGTTGCACCGCCATTCCGGGCAATTGCCTCAAGCCGTGAAGGTCCTCAAAAGTATCCGTAAAGGCACCATATCCACCAGCTTTCAAAAAGGATTCCAGCGCGAGCTCGATCCGGGCTTCCTCCCGCAAGGATCCGTGCCGCGCGCCGCCCTTCCTCAGTTCCGGTACCACCGTGTAGCTCTGCTCATACTCGGCACAGAGCGCATCGATGTCGGAGTCCGCCACCTGATGCATGACCTGAATCAAGTCCCCGATCCCATGGGTGTTGACCGACACCCCAAGACGCAACTGCGCCTCCACCTTGTCACCCTCGGTCACCGCAACCTGTCGCATATTGTCCCCGAAACGGACAACTTTCAGCTTCTGAAGATCGGCCCATCCAGCCGCAGCTCTTGCCCATACACCGAGACGTTCCTTCACCTCGGAGTCCTGCCAATGCCCGACCACCACCTTGCGGTTGATCCGCATGCGCGTGGCCATGAAACCGAACTCCCGATCCCCGTGCGCGGATTGATTCAAGTTCATGAAGTCCATGTCGATGGAAGACCATGGAATGTCCCGGTTATACTGGGTGTGGAGGTGGCACAAGGGCTTCTTCAACAACGACAGTCCACCGATCCACATCTTGGCCGGCGAAAACGTGTGCATCCAGCAGATCAGTCCGGCACATTTGTCGTCCGCATTGGCCTCCGCACAGAGCTTCCGAATCGCATCCGGCCCAGTCAACACCGACTTGAATACCACACGTAACGGCATCACCGCATCCCCATCCAGCGATGCCACGATTTCACGCGAATGCGCATCCACAAGCTGGAGCACGGCTTCGCCGTAAAGGTGTTGGCTGCCGGTTACAAACCACAGCTCCATGGATTTGAGAGAATTCTCATTCATGATAATCTTCCTGTTGTTTCCCGTTCCATGCGGGACGATTTTTATTGTTTCGAAAGCATCCAATGATCCGGCGTCACTCATCCGGCGTTTTCGGAACCGGCAGTCTGTTCCTCCCGAATCGAAAGCAGCTCCTTCATGACATTGCCCATCGATTCGGTCGAACGCCCGCCGAAGGCATCATGCAAACGCAGATACAAGGCATACAGGCGCTCATACACCGCATGGCGGCCGGGATGGGGTTTGTAGACACGCTCTTTCACGCCCGTCATCGCGGCCTGTGCGGAAGAAAAACTGGAGTGCCCTCCTTTATCGGCACCGGCCAAAACCGCCGCGGCTATTGCAGCACCCAAAGCGCAAGCCTGACCGGAGCGGGCCACCTGCATCACGCGCCCGGTTACGTCAGCGTAGATTTGCATCAGCATGGGATCCTTCTCCGCGATGCCACCGCAACACACCACCCGCTCGATGGGAACCCCGTTGGATGCCATCCAATCCATGATCACGCGCGCTCCGTAGGCGGTCGCCTCCACCAAGGCACGGTAAATCTCTGCCTTCGTGGTCAGGAGCGTCTGTCCAAGGATCAAGCCGGTTAGCCGTTGATCCACCAGAATCGTGCGGTTCCCATTGTTCCAATCCAGGGCCAGCAAACCGCTCACCCCGGGCTCCAAAGATTCCACTTCGGCCCGCAA
>JAFGAQ010000429.1 GCA_016933595.1 Opitutales bacterium
ATGCCAGCGGTCCTTACGCGGCGCGGCCACCCACCCGTGGCTCAATGCCAGCTTGCGGATCATCCCAACCGCCAGCCAGCTCACCACCAAACTCCCCACTACAATTGCAAGATATTGGTACATGCGAGTTACTCACTGGATGCTACAATGCCATCGCCTCATGTTGGGAGCCATTACAAGCTGTCAAGCCTGAGCAGCCCGGCTATGGGCAATGACATCATCCAGAATTGCGTCCAGCTTGGTCAAGGGCCGGAAGCCCGTCAATCCAAAGAGCTTGTCGGTTCCCGGAACCCGGCGTTGCATGTCTTCAAAATCCTTTGGAAACACCACATCGTAGGGAATCAGACGGATTTCCGAGTGACTTCCGGTTTTCTCCTTGATGCGCCGGGCCAAATCCAGAATCGAGACCTCCTCGGCCCCTCCGATGTTGATCACCTCGCCCTCCGCGCCTCCGGCATCCATCAGGCGCACTACCGATTCCACCGCATCCTTCACGTGGGTAAAGGTCCGGGTTTGGCGCCCATCTCCGTACACCGTCAAAGGTTCATTGCGCATGGCCTGACCCACCAGACGTGGGATCACCATACCGTATCGCCCTGTCTGGCGCGGACCAACCGTATTGAAAAACCGCGCAATCACCACCGGAAGATCCATCGATCGGTGATACCCCAAAGCCATAAACTCGTCCATCAACTTCGATGCCGCATAGCTCCAACGGGCTTTTGTAGAGGGCCCGTATGCGCACCCGTCGGTTTCAACAAGCGGCGCATGGGATTGATTACCATACACTTCCGAAGTAGACGCAATCAACACCTTCTTCTGAAAGCGGTGACACAACCCGAGGACAATCTCGGTTCCCTGAATGTTTGTTTTCAGAGAGGAAAGCGGATTATCGAGGATGTACTGCACACCCACCGCCGCAGCCAAATGCACCACCCGGTCGCATATCCCGACCAGATCCAGCAGCTTCTCACCATTGAAAATCGAGTCGTGATGAAAAAACAGCTTCCCTTCATACCGGGGATCTTCCATCAAGGGTTTCACGTTATCGATACAACCCGTCGAAAGGTCATCGATGACGTAGACCTTGTGTCCAAGCTCCAAATATCTTTCAGCCAGATGAGATCCGATAAAACCGGCCCCGCCGGTCAGCAAAATTTTCATTTCCCGATTTCGGCAAATCTGACGTCAAAGGCAAACGCAAAAATCAGCTTTCCCGATCTCGCATTTTCGCTAAGCTTCATCCAATTTTGACACATGGACCGCACAACACTCGCCAAAGAAATCAACAGGGTATCCAGCCTCACCGGACAATTCACACTCCGTTCCGGCCAAATCAGCGACCGATACTTCGACAAATACCGCTTTGAAAGCAATCCCGTTCTGTTGCGGGCCATCGCAAACCACCTCGCGCCATTGATTCCGGACGGGACCGATGTTCTCGCCGGCTTGGAAATGGGTGGGATCCCGATTGCGACCATGCTCTCCCAGGTATCCGGGCTTCCCTGCGCATTTGTGCGCAAAGAAGCCAAAGCCTATGGGACCTGCCAGCTCGCCGAAGGATGCGAGATCAAGCGCAAGCGGGTCCTGATCGTTGAGGACGTGATCACCTCCGGCGGTCAGGTGATCCTCTCGGCGGCGGACCTCCGCGCCCTCGATGCCCATATCGAGGATGTGATCTGCGTGATCGACCGAGAACAGGGGGGCGGATCCAAACTGAAAGCCGCCGGACTGAACATGCATGCCCTCTTCACCCGGGGCGAACTCGAAGCCTCAGTGGGAGGTCTTTCAATCTAGAAAACGCCTTGGCTTTCCTGCAATCAACCACAACATGCTGGATGCAGTTGGATTCGGTTTGCCAACAACATAACATCTGTATCAATTATTTAATCCGGATGAATTGATCAAAGCACCCAGCTTGGTGCAAATGGCATCAATCCGGTAAGCCTTGATCATGGATCGCAACTCCGCCGTGAGGGCGGTG
>JAFGAQ010000430.1 GCA_016933595.1 Opitutales bacterium
ACGACCTCCCAACTGTCATTGGTTGGATATATCACCTGCGGAATCAGGATGTCCCGTGGTCCTTCCACCGTAGTCTCAAAATCGGAAAAGGTATGGGAAAGCGATTTTCGGTCCGAAACACGAAGGTCGACGATGGTTTCGAGCCCTTTTCCTTCCAACGCCTTGGCAAGCCCGGAAGTGATGACGACGTTCTTGCCTGCGGATAGACTCTTCCTGATCTTACTGACAATCGCCGGGTCCTTTGCACAACCTTGGGTGAGGATGAAAGTCCGGGCGTTTTCGGGGTAGGCAGGAACCATCTCAATTGGAAGTCCAATCATGCCCAGATACTGATGCAGGAAATCTTCCCCTACCGAGTGGAAGGGCCGGTAGGCGGGAATACCGACCGGGTTGCCGAGATGGGGCAGGATGTGATCCGCCTTTTCGAAGACATAGCCGGCAACTGGAGCGACCGGACTCATGATGCCCGTCTTGCCATCGGCGCGTAGCATTTCATCGGTAATCACGTGAATCGCGAAAAGGGTGATCTCTTTTGGCTTCGCAAATGCCGTAAGCGAGATTTGTTCGCCGTATCGATCGAGGTGATTGCGACCGTATGGATCGATCCATCCCCCACCGTTTCTCCCGGGTGCGATGTTTTCAAAGTATCGCATGATCCCGTAGCTTTGGTATGGCTGAAGGTGCTGGTGGGATACGTTTCCGTCCCGGGTTTCAGTGCCGGTGTAGATCCCATCAAAGAAAAGGGGTTCCTCCTCCAGGTTGAAGCCGAGGTAATGGAAGTGCTCATACCAGTTCGGGTATTTGATGATCACCTTAACCTTCGGGTTGACCGATTTGGCGGCGTCCACGATCTCAGTGCGTGCGAAATCGGTGAGTTGCCTCATCCGGAATTCGGCCCAGGACCGATCTCCCTTCTCCCGGATGCAAAGGTCACATTTGCAGTTCGTGAAGTAGAAGTCATCGAGGATAACCTCATCAAATATGGATGCCGTGAAGGTCACAATGTCGCGGACTTGTTTGCGTTGATCCGGATCAGAATAACAAAAGGCGCGGAAGTGGTCCGGCTCGCTGCGGACGAGAGTGATACCCCCGGCGACCTCAATGCCTCTCGACTCGAGATAGGACTTCGCTTTCAGCACCGTCTCCTTGTCGGCGACGACCAGATCGCGGTGCGTTTCGATGTAGAATTTCTCCACATGCATGAACCGCTCAAGGTAGTCGATTCGGCGTGCCAGCCAATCGATGTCTTTCATCTGCACGGTCTCATGGACCCGGCTGTATACTGAAAGGTCAAAGGAATCATATCCTTCGGCGGGAAGAAAAACTGGCAATACCGAAGCCGCCAGCAAGAACACAAGGGATCTTCTCATGATGGGATTCTAGGGTGGAGATTAGTGCCGGAACAGCTTTGCGGCCGTCGAACGCACAAATTAGGGGTTAAAGGTAATGGCATACGATAAGCAGGACACGAAATCAACGCACTTTCCGGTCTTCGTTTTGCACCGGTTGCAAAGGACCTCGCAGAATAGCGTTGCAGTTGGATGCCGTAGAACCTTTTCTGCAAGGGATTAGTCCTTTTCTCACCCATGCCCTGGTATCTTTACATGGCCCTGAAGCAGCTTTTCCCCACAAGGAGAGGCTTTTCGTTTTTCGCGGTGATGTCGATTTTGGGTGTTTCTCTCGGGGTGGCGGTTCTGATCGGGGTCCAGAGCGTGATGAATGGTTTTGGGCGTGAGATTCGGGAAAGTTTGCTCAAGATCAACGGGGATATCCGCATCGAGTCGGACCGGGTGATCTACGACTGGGAGCGTTTGGCGGACTTTGTGGAGGAGCGGGATGATGTGGATCTGGTGAGTCCCTATGCGCATGGAGTGGTCATGCTGCAGCGGGGCAATTTGCCTCTTTTTCCATCGGTGATGGGGATTGATTTGACCCGTGAGCGGCAATTGCTCCCGGTTGACGAGTTCATCCGGCAGGGGAGCTTGGACGATCTGGACGACGATTCGGTGCTGTTGGGCTCTGTGATGGCCCAGCGAATCGGGGCGACTGTGGGGACTTCGGTTGAGCTTTATACCCCATTGATGCTGGATCGGCTTAAGCGGGACGAGGTTCTGTTGCCGCGCGAGGTGACAGTTGCGGGTATTTTTGAAAGCGGGCGGCACGATGTGGACAGCAGTACATTGATCACGTCTCTCCGATTGATGCAGGATCTCTACGGGATGGAGGATGGTATTCACGGATTGGCTTTGCGCCTGGAACCCGGTGCCAGCCTGGGAGAAGCCACATTGGCGATCAATGAGGCATTGAGTTCTCCTTTGAGAGCCGTGACATGGCTGGAGACGAACCGTGAGTATGCCTATGTTCTTGAGTTCGAAAAGACGATGATGACGATCATCCTGTTTTTCATCATCCTCGTGGCCTCCTTTTCCATTACGAGCGCTCTGATGACATCGGTTGTGCGGAAGACCCGGGAGATCGGGTTGATTGTGGCAATGGGGGCGAGACCTTTCCATGTGGCGATGAGCTATTGTGTGCAAGGGCTTATTATCGGGGTGTCGGGGACGGTCATCGGTATAGCGCTGCAGGCGCTTATCCTGCACTACCGCAATGAAATCGTGTGGACCTTCGCCCGGCTGACCGATGGACGGGATGCCATGCTGCGCTTTTACCAGTTCAACGACATTCCCGTTTACTATTCGATGTCCGATTTCGTGTTGGTGAGTGGAATGACGATCATCATTTGCCTGTTGGCCGGGATTCTCCCTGCCATGCGAACCCTGAGGATGAAACCGTCGGATGCGTTGCGCAGTGAGTGAACCCATGGAGCCCATCGGAAGATGAACACAAGCCGGACAGTATCTGCGCACGACCTGCCGCTGTTGGAGGTGGCAGACCTCCACAAGACGTTCCATGATTCGGGACGTTCCATTCATGTGCTCAACGGGGTAAACCTGAGTGTGCCCGATGGCAGGAATATCAGCATTTGTGGTCAGTCCGGCAGTGGGAAATCCACGTTTTTGAACCTCATCAGTGGGTTGGAATCCCACGAGCAGGGTTCCATACGGTGGAATGGGTTAGAGATCATGGGCCTCAATGAGCGGAGGCTCGCCCGGGAACGGGGGCGTTTCTTCGGATTCATATTCCAGGCCTATTACCTGGTGCCGGAAATCAACGTGGTCGAAAACGTTTTGTTGGCAGCCCGTTTGTTGGGGAGGCTCCGGCAGAGCAGCCGGGACAGGGCGGTTGCGTTGCTGGAACAGGTGGGCTTGAAGGACCGGATGCGCTATCCTGTGCAGAAGCTGTCGGGAGGCGAGCGTCAGCGGGTGGCGGTGGCCCGGGCCCTGATGAATGAACCCAAGGTGATCCTGGCAGATGAACCGACAGGTAACCTCGATGAAAACACGGCATCTGAGGTGATGGATTTGATAGTGGGGATTTGCCGTAAGCAGGGCAGTTCACTGATTCTGGTCACCCACAATCCGTTGTTTGCGCGAATGATGGATCAGGAATACCTGCTCCATGAGGGTGTGTTGAATGTGGTCCGGGGCGGAGATTACGACCGGATGATTCCGGACGAGTTCAAGCCTGGAATGTGAGCTGGAAGGCCTTTCAGGAGGGTGAGGGCCTTTTTTGAGGGAGATTTGACGCAGGAGTCGGTGTGGGAAACCGTGGAATCCGGGAGACTGGTATCGGCTCCGTTTCTTGTCTTGCCCGGATGCGGTTCGGGACTTTGTATGGACCCGTAAGCAATGACATATGGACACGACTCCCGCAGCTGAAGAACAAATCCTCCCTGAGCCCAGAATCATCCGGTGCGGTGTCGCCGGAGTGGGGTCTCTTGGCCAGCATCATGCCCGGATCTACCATGCGATGGAGGAGTCCGAGCTGGTGGGGATTTTTGAAATGAATGATCAGCGGGCAGAGGAGATCTGTGGCCGTTACGGCTGCCACCGGTTTGCGAGTTTGGACGAAATGGGCGAAGCCTGCGAGGCGATCAGCGTGGCTGTTCCCACGGATCATCATCACCGCGTGGCGATGCCGCTCCTTGAAAAAGGGTGTCATTTGATGATCGAAAAGCCTTTGAGTACCAACTTGCAGGAGGCTGAGGAAATTGTTGCAGCTGCCAAGCGCAAGCAGGTGATTGCGCAGGTTGGGCACATTGAGCATTTCAATCCGGTCACGACTTTTCTGGAAGAGCATATCTACCATCCGCGCTACATTCAGGCGGACCGGTTTGCTCCTTTTCAGCCGCGAGGCACGGAGGTGGGTGTGGTGCTTGACCTGATGATTCATGATTTGGGGGTGATCAAGCAATTGGTTCGTTCTCCGGTCAGTCGGGTGGAGGCAATTGGGGTGAATGTGATGTCGCCCACCGAGGACATTGCGAACGCGCGAATTGTCTTTGAAAACGGTTGCGTGGCCAATATCAACACGAGCCGTGTGTCGATGCGAAAGGTTCGGGATATCCGTGTGTTCCAACCCAATGCCTACCTTTCCCTCAACTTTATGGAACAGCAGGGGCACCTGCTCACCCAGCGGGGAAAGTCGATTGAACGGCACGATATTCCCATCGAAAAGGCTGAACCGTTGATGTTGGAGCTTCGGTCCTTTGTTCAATGCATCCGGACCGGTCAAAAACCGAAGGTGGACGTGGAGTTTGCCAAAGAGACTTTGGAATTGGCGCTGACCATCACGAGCCAGATCCAGGAGCAGCTGAAAAAGGAAATCCGTTTCCCGATCTTTGAGGACGAGGAAGAAGGATGAATCCAAGGCATTGCTCCCATTGTTGATCCATGTTGCAATGGAGGCAAAAACAGGATAAGGAACCTGCATGACGTCCAAGCAACCCAAAATCCCGCGTGCCCGTATTTGGACCCTTGTCGTTCTGTCGGTTCTGATCCTGATCATCTGGAGCGCGGTTCAATTGGTTTACTACCGCTACTCCCGGCTGGATTTCTGAGGTTTTTGAGACGGGCAAGGCGTCTCTGGCGAGACTGAGGGGTGTTGATGATAATGTGCGGGAACTGATCTGCATGTCAGCCGGAGTTATCTGGTGAATATCCGGTAGTTGCGATCGGGCGAACCCTAACGATGGGTAACTTGGCCGGAGCGGATGCCGCCCGTGTTCATCGGGATGCTTTCACGTCCGAGCAGATCCGGTTGACCACGCTGTCCACATCCATTGCTCCGGTGTCGATCACTGCAGAACCCTCGGGCATTTTGAGCGGGGCCTGGGTGCGGGATGAATCGATCTGGTCGCGCCGGGTGACGGAATCCGCCAGTCCTTCGTTGTCGCGCCGCTGTTGGCGTGTGGAAGGATCGGCGAAGAGGTAATAGCGGAAGCGCGCATCCGGAAACACCACGGAGCCGATGTCGCGGCCCTCCATGACGATTCCCCGGAATCCCCGATCAAGCGCAACGTTTACCTGGGAGCGCTGGTATTCGAGGAGACAGTTCCGGACGGCGGGTTGGGCGGCGTAGAGCGAGACGGATTGGTTGATTGCTTCGGTGCGGATCAATGCGTCCGGAACACTGGCCCCATTGACGAGGAGAGTGGATCGACGTCCCTCAATGCCGGTATCCAGTGTCAACTCACCGAGAGCCAAAGGATCCGCGGCCAGTCGTTCAGGTTGAATGCCCTTGTCCAGAAGGACCCGTGTGAGGGTGCGATAGTGGGCGCCGGTATCCACATGGAGCAGATCCAGCGCTTCCGCCAAATGCCGTGCAGTTGTCGATTTGCCGGAAGCGGCGGCACCGTCAATCGTGATGATGATGGGATCGGAGGGCATGGTGGTTATTGCAGATCGGCAATTGTGGATTCACGCAGTGAATCCAGAACAGAAAAGAATCCCGGGAATGTCTTGGCGCAGCATCCGGGGTCGCGGATCTCCATCCACGGTTGGCCGTTTTCAAGCAGGTCGCGGCATCCCAGGATAGCAAAGCTCATGGCAACGCGGTGGTCGCGGTAAGTATCGATGCTGACTCCGGTTCTTGCCGCCTCGAGAAGGTTTGGCAGGTTTGGAACGACCCGGAGGCTGTCCTCGCTCTCCTCAATGGTTTGCCCCAGCTTGCGCAGTTCAGTTGCCATGGCGCGGACCCGGTCGGATTCCTGTTTCCGCGTGTGGGCGATGCCCGTTAGGAGAACCGGTCGCCTCAGCAAGGGGGCCACCGCTGCCAGCGTGAGGAAGGTGTCGGAGATCGGGTTGAAGTCGATTGAAACCGGGTGTTGGAGACTGTGGGGAAATGCGACTTCAAGATCGTGTGAGGTTCCCGTATTTACCATATGGGTCATTCCTCCCACTTGTTCGGCAACATCGGCGAAGGCGGCATCACCTTGGAGACCATTGCGGAGAAAATCCGCCACGCGTAGGCTTCCTCCGACCACGAGGGGGAGCAGGATGAAGTAGCTCGCTGCTGTGGCATCGCGTTCGATGCGGTAATGATCGCGCTTGAAGTGGTATCCCTCGGGTTCGCTGATGGCGAAGGACGTCGGGTCAGTGAATGCGCGCAGTTCGGAAGCTCCGAATGCCTCCATCATCCGCAGGGTCATTGAGATGAAAGGATGGGAAACGGTGTCGCCCTGCAGTTCCACGACAAGGGGGTCCTGCGCGAGCGCTCCCGCCATCAGGATACCCGAGAGGATTTGGCTGCTTTCGGAGGCATCCACTGTGTATTTCCCGCCTTGAATGCCTGTGGGTTCGATCACAACCGGCAAATGTCCCGGTTTCCCTTCGAACCGGACCGTGCTTCCCGATGCTGCAAGGAAATCTAGGATTCCGGCCATCGGGCGCTTGCGCATGGCCTCGCTTCCATCGACGCGGAATCGGCCGGACGGTTGTGTGCCCAGCACTCCAACAAGTAGCCGGGCAACGGTACCGGCAGTTCCCACTTGCAAGTCAGCCTGTTTGGAGGGGAAAACGCCTCCGCATCCATGAACGACCACCGCATCGGAAGCGATTTCATCGATCCGAACCCCCAGATTTCGCAAGCATTCGAGCATCCAATGCACATCTTCGCTGCGGAGCAGCCCTTCAAGCCTGACGCTACGGCTGGTGAGTGAAGCGAGCAGGAGGGCGCGGTTGGAAATGCTCTTTGATCCGGGCACGCACACCCTCGGATTGCGGAGTGGGCGGGTAAACGGAAGGACAGGCAGTGGATCCTGGATGGGTTTCATGCGCATAAGCTAGAACCACACCCGAAAAAAAGCAGGTTGATATCAACAAAAAAGTCACCTTACTCAAAGACAGTTGTTCTGGTGTCGTTCATTGAGACTCCGGAGCGTTCCTTTCTTTTTTGTCTTCCGGACACCGGCATTGAAGCGCAGTTCATGCATCACGTATATTTCATGGGAATTGGCGGAACCGCCATGGGTTCAGTGGCCATTCTGCTCAAACAGAAGGGTTATCGCGTATCGGGCTCCGATCAGAACCTGTATCCGCCGATGTCCGACCGCCTAAGGGAAGCCGGTATCGAGGCATGGGAAGGATATGATGCGGCGCATCTTGCCATCGCCGCTCCGGACCTGGTGGTGGTTGGGAATGTGATCGGCCGTGGCAATCCCGAGGCGGAGTGGTTACTGGAGCAGCGTTCCCTCCGTTTTGTTTCCCTTCCCGAGTTGATCCGTTCCCATCTGATCGGGAACCGCGACGCAATCGTGGTATCCGGCACTCATGGCAAAACCACCACTACGGCTTTGATTCAGCACTTGCTGCAGTGCAGTGGAGTTCGTCCGGGGCATCTGATTGCCGGAGTGCCGAATGCGGGATTTCCTTCCGCCTTGGATGGGGATCCTGCTGCTCCCTTTGTGATTGAGGGGGATGAGTATGACAGCGCGTTTTTCGACAAACGCAGCAAGTTCATTCACTATTTTCCGAAGCTATTGCTCATCAATAACCTGGAGTTTGATCATGCCGATATTTTCCGGGACCTTGAGGATGTGGAGCGGTCATTCCGACATTTGGTGCGGTTGGTTCCGGGCTCAGGCTGTATCCTGATCAATGGAGATGACGCGCGTCTGGCTGAATGGGTGATGTCTGCGGCCTTTTCGAAGGTTTGGACCGTTGGTTGTGGCCCTGATAATGACCTGCGGATCAAGGATTTTTCGGAACACGCCGATGGCAGCCGTTTTTCTCTGGAGCTGTGCGGACTTCCCTGGATGGAGGTGACCTGGAGTCTGGCGGCGGTCTACAATGCCCGGAATGCGGCGATGGCGGCCCTCGCTACAGCATTGCAGCGGAATCCCCGGGATCCTGGCTCGGTTGAGGTGAACGGATTTGAGGCTTTCGAAGGGGTTCGGAGGCGCCAACAGATCCGCTTGAAGCGGGAATCCCTTTTGGTGATTGAGGATTTTGGGCATCACCCCACTGCGGTAAAGGAGACCCTGCGGAGCCTGAAAAACCGTTTTCCGGATTATGCGCTTTGGGCTTGTTTTGAACCGAGATCCAACACCGCCACGATGCCCGTATTTGAGCAGGAATGGATCGCATCACTCAGTTTGTCCAACCGGTGTTGGATTGGCCCGGTTCATCGGGCCAACTTGATCCCGCATGAACGGCGTCTGGACACGGCCCGGGTAGCGGAATCGCTGGTAAGGGATTATGGGGTTGGGGCAACAGCGCACACTGTGCTGGATGATATGGAGTCGAGCCTGTATGCCAGGTTGGATGCCGACACCACACCAAAACTGGTGGTGTTCTTCACCAACGGCTCATTCGGCGGGTTGATCGATCGGGTGGTCGCCCGGTACTGAAAACGGATGCGGGTCTGGCCGGCGTTGAATGGAAAGAAAAAGGCTTTCCGGCGGCTCGCGTCAGCCTGTTGAACCAGGGAGGATCGAAGAAGTCTCCTGTTGCTGGAATGGCGGTAAGGGTGGCATCGGGTAGGTGCCCTCGGGTGCCCGCCGGTACTCTCCTTCAGGCAGTGGCACAACCGACCTGCGAATGGGGGCGGCGGGCGGAAGAATGGTCACCGGCTTGTCGGCTGTTTTCTCCACAAATGCACCTTGAATCTGCTGGGAAAGGGTCCAGATGACCGGGATCTCGACGAGATGGGGTCGGATCCTCAGGGGATTGGGGGCTAGAGAGCCGCTCGGGAGACGGGTGGGGGAATGCCCGAATGCGCTGGCGGGGAAATACATCACCTGTTTGCTCAGGCTTTCGGCGTTTGCCACGATTGTAGGGGCCACGCTCAAGAGGAGCTCCCGCACCAGATTGGAGTTGTTCATGACTGCATCCCGGTCAAAAATCCCATCCCGAATGGGGTTCTTGAATCTGGATTTGTCCACCAAGGTCATCCAAATGTCGCTTTTCCCGAGGATGATCGCGAGGGGCTTGCGGATTTCGTCATTGACAGAAAGCCGCAGGGTTTTCCGGATGCGGATTTCCATTTCGGCCAGGAGGACATCCTGCTGGTCGATGCGTCCCGGATGCTTGAGTTGGGGATCCGGATGAAACTGGAGCCTTTGTCGGAAGGCAGGAAGTGTGGTCGGATCCACCAGAAAGAACAAAGCCGCCGCAGCCGCGGTATGAAGCGATCCGGGCGAAGTGGTTATGTCGATGCCCGGCTCAAAATGCTCGCCCGCGTTATCATAGAAGATCAGGTTGCACATGCCCTGATGGGTCTTGGAGCGAACCAGCGAGTAGACAAAAGGCCTCGGATAAGAAACCACCCGGCCATTTCTCCGGATCCGTAGATACATCCGGCCGTCCAGTTGGGTTTTCAAAAGAGCTGCTTGCTCTATGCTGCCTCCCCCGAAGAGGCAGTTTTTCATGTCATTGAGCGGTGCATTGCCTGCGGGATCCGCATCTTTGAGCACCATCCCGTAGTTTTGAAACAGGCTGTGCTGAAGGCTGTTGATCAGAGCGCTCAGGTAGTTGGATTTTCCCGATCCCGGAGCTCCCACGATCGAGAGGATGAACTGGGGCAGTTCGAGAAAGCCTTGAGGCAAGCGGAAATGGACATACGGGTCCGCGATTTCCGAGCAGATTCTGTCGTAGGCATCCAATACGCATCCCTGATCGTCGAATCGGGTCGCGTGAAAACGGAGCCTTTCGTTCTCGCCGAGAATGGGATCGCCGGTCAGACGGCTGTCGGCCGCGACATGCAGGATATCCCCATAGTCAAAGCTTTCCCAACAGTACGGCGAAATGAGCGGTCCGTGCATGCCCTGCTTCATTCCCGGGAGGGTGTCCGGGGTAATGGTGCCCACTTCCTCTCCTGCAGTGTGGGTCCCTGTGCTGCGGGGATTCATTTTACTGAAGCTTTACGTATTCAATGGCATGATGCAAACTCCAAAACAAGATCAAGCCAAAGATGGGATTGCCGGTCCGGATCAAAGCGCCCTTGGGCGAAAGCTCTGCAACTGGAGGCCACGTCTCGCGGAAATATCCCGCCCTGGAGCCAATCCCCGATTGCGCTTAAGAGTGCTGCCGAATCGCCTCGCGGGATCAGAACACCGGTTGTTCCGTCGATGAAGCATTCCTTTACCCCTGCCTCATCGTAGGCGACCACGGGCAGGCCGTGATACTGGGCTTCCACCAGAAAGTTCGGGAGGGATTCCTCAAGCGAAGCAGAGACCGCCAAATCCGCTCCACAGTATAATGGAGAGACGTTCCTTCGATGGCCCCAAAAGCGGGCTTTAACATGAGGCGGAAGTGTTTTTGCGAGGGCTTGGCAATGCTTCATCCGGGTCCCTTCTCCGACAAACCAGGCTTCGACCGGGCGTTCCGGATTCAGGTTGTGCAGGGCTTTGAGCAGGCCCTCCTGGTTTTTCCCCGGAACAAACGACGCCACGCATAGGATGACGGGTCGGTCCGGGCGGCACCCCGCCTCACTCCGGATCGTGGCGCGTTGGCGTTCCTGTTCATCCGGCGTTGGCAAGGGTCCTTTGAGAAAGGGGTTGTAGACTAGGGAGACCCTGGACGGGTCAATCCCCATTGCCTTGGTCCGTGTTGCCGCCCACTCGCTGTTGACGATGATCTTCCCTGCTTGCGTGAGGCTTTTTCTGTATTTCAGGGGAATACGGCGCCCGGTCCTGAGACTTGCGATCACCGGAATACCTGGGAACTGGTCGCGAATCGCGTTTCCCATACAGTTGGCGACCCGGCCCATCAGGATGATCGCATCCGGGTTCTCCTGCCGAATGGCCGAACGCCAACCGGGAGCCCAGAAGTTGATCCCGCTTTGGAAGGGTTGTAGCGAGCGGACCTTCACAGCCGGGCGGGTGATCGTTGCAGCCAATCTTCCACCGGGACGGTTCGTCAGGATAATGGATGAGTGCCCGTGATCGCTGGCCCATTGGCTTTGATGAATCGTGTGGGCTTCGGTGCCTCCGACCCTGAGGAAGTCCTGATAAAATAACAGCTTCAATGCCGGATGGATCGATGAATTATTGAGGCGTTCATTTGCGCGGCGCTGTCCTCCAGCCGTTTGCCTTGACTCAATGCTCAGGGTTTCCCGAATAACAGGCTTACGTTTGAACCCCCGAATCCGCTGCTGTTGGAGAGCACATATTGCGGGTCGGATTTTTCAGTTCCAAACAAAAGGTTGATGCCTTCCGCTTCAGGATCCGGATCCCGAAGGTGGGCGGTGCCCGGGCAGTATCCCGTGTCGACCGACAAGACTGATATCGCTGCTTCGATGATACTCGACATCGAGAGCCCATGCCCGGTGAGGGATTTGGTGCTGCTCACCTTCAACCGGGCTCCGGTGCCAAATACTGTCTTGATGGCTTTCATTTCTGCCAGATCCCCTGCCACGGTTGACGGTGCATGGGCATTCAGGTAGTCGATGTCATGCGGAGTCAGTCCGGCACGTTCAATTGCCATTATCATGCTTCTGGCCACTCCTTTGCCTTCAGGTTCGGGAAGAACCGGGCTATACCCGTCGGACGCCTGTGCCCATGAGAGCATTTGCGCCAATGGGCGAACACCCCGTCTTTCTACGGAGGCTTCCGATTCAAGGATCATTGCGACGCCGCCACCTGCTGCAACAAATCCGGTGCGGCGTTTGTCAAACGGGCAAACCGCTTCTTTTGGGTCGGACCCGGTCGCCAGTGCGCGCATGGCCGCAAATGGGAGAATGGTTTCAAAATCCCCGTCCTCGCCGGAAACCACTAACATAATGTCTTGGCGCCCGGTAACGATTTCATCCCATGCGAATCCCAGCGCGTGGCCGGAGGATGCGCATGCGGAGATAAACCCGCAGGATGAACCCTTGATTCCCAGATGCGCCACGAAGTTGAAGTTCAGGGTTCCGGGTGCCGAACATATGACCGCTTTCGGGCTCATTTTGTCCGGACCCAAATCCCTCAGCCGGTTCAGGTGATACCGCTGGTTGGATATCGATCCAACCGATGCGGTGTAGAGACCAGTCCGCTCACCCGAGATATCTTCTTTGGTGAGTCCGCTGTTTTCAATCGCCTGCGTCATGGCGCAGAAACAATACAGACCATGGGGCGAGAGATTGCGGAGCAGGTTGCGGCCGGGTCGATAGATTCCGGGAAAAGTCCAATCCTCCGAATCCATGCTCGCGGTGTCGAACCCCTTGATCGTGCCCGCGAGTTTGATCGGGATGTTTTCAGGAGAAAACGGAGGGTAAGGTTCGATTCCCGTGCGAAGGTGGAGCAAACTGTCCAGAACTTCTGCTGTGGAGTTTCCGATGCTTGAGATAAATCCCAGCCCGGTGACGAATACTTTGGTCATGTTATAAAAGCTTCCAGTAACCTGAATGTTCCGTATTGGATAGATAACCTTAATCGCGGAAGGTTCAAATCAGTCGCTTGATTAGCATGATCCCGACTCCAATGCAAGCCATCCCGGACTGTATGAGGAGGACGACTGATGGCCAGAAGGCGTCCCGGCGTGTAAACCTTCCGTTAAAGCGATCTGGATTTTGTGATTGCATCTTTGCGCGCGAGGGGTAGCCTCATTGTATTCCGCTATGTACATGAAAATTGCAGCAAGCATTCTGGCCCGCGGGTTTGGGATGGTTTCGGTGATACTCTTATCCACCGGAATGCTGTGTGCCGTGCAACCGCTTCCGGTGCCGGACAGTGGAATCAATCAGTATCCTTTCTCCACAGTGGGTCAGGTTCTGGCTGGTGGTAACATTGTGGGTTCCGGCGTGGTGGTATCCAGTCGCGTGGTGTTGACGAGTGCCCAGGTTCAATCGGGCGGAAGCATCGCGGATTTGCAGTTCCGGGCTTCGGATGGGCAAGTCTATCCGGTTTCGAGTGCCCTTGGTTTTTCGGAGTATGCAGCGAACATGGACCCGCGTGATCCCGCGTTTGAGGATAATCTCGGGCGTGATGTCTTGTTCCTCCTGTTCGGTGAGGATGTGGATTTTGGCACTGCCGCGATTTGGGGCTCCGAGCCGCTGGATTCGCAGGCCTTCCGGATGTTGGTGGGTTATGCACCCGATCGTTATGCGGTTGGGGACTTGAATGGGCTCCGCTTGCATGCGACGGGGGCCGGTGAGGCGGTTGATTGTTCTTTTGAAAAGGTTGTTTCCCGTTACCACACAAGCGAAACAATCCGTTTTGGCAACGGGCTGCCCGGGGCTGGTCTCTTTTCCTATGTGGCCAATCGCTGGGTCTTGAGCGGCGTCTATGTTTCTGATTCCGCCTCCTTCGGGGAGGCCGGAGTGTGTGGAGCTGATGCCTTGATCGGTCTACTCTTTGAGCAGGCGGTGAGCAAGACCTCCAGCCTGATACGGCATCCCGAGGTGCTTCAGTCCGGGTTGTCCTCCAACGGGTCATGGGAAGGGGCAGTGGTTCTACCGCTCGGCCACACCCGATACGCCAGTGTTCACGGCGGATCTTTCTCGGATTTTCACGCTTTTGATGTCGCTTCTACCGGCGTTTTTGTAGTGGAAAGCACAGGAGCCCTCGATGTGTCGGGTTCGCTTTACAATGCTACGGGCAAACTGGTTTCCAGCAACGACGACTTCGGCGGGAGCTTGAACTACCGGATTTCAGCCCTGTTGGAACCGGGTCGATACTATGTGCGAACCACACCGTTTTCTACTGAAGACACCGGAACCTATGGAATCCGGGTTTCGTCTGAGGCTCTATCGACCACGGTTTACCGGGACGCGAATCAGTCGCCTGCGGATGTGATCGATCATGATACGGTTCAGTCCGAATGGTACCAAATCGGGAAAGCAGGTGAGCGCGACATGTTCCGTTTCCGGATGCAGGCATCCGGTCATGTCATGATCTGGACTGAAGGTAGCATGGATTTGCTGGGCGTTTTGATCGCGCCGAATGCCGGATCCACTGCTCCATTTGAGCCACTGTCAAACCATCGGATCTGGTCGGTAAGCGACGACGCGGATGCTCGCGGCGGGAATGTCTTTCTGGACGCAATGCTGCCCTCCGGCGACTATGTGTTGATCCTGTCGGCGCGTGAGCCTATGGAAACCGGGCCTTACCGTCTATCCATCCGGAAGCACGTCGGGTTGAACCCATCCACGGAGGAAGACGACTTGGATGATCGGTTTGGCACGGCTGTGAATGTCTCGGGCGATACGATCGTCGGCGATTTGTCCGGTGGCGGTGATGTCGACTTTGTCCGCCTTTCTTTCACTTCCAATGTGACCAAACGTCTGGTTTCGAATGGCGATGTCGATGTGGTCTTCAGGGTCTTTGACCAGGATTACCAATCGGTGGGAATATGGGGTGCCGATAAGGGGGACGCCGAGAGGGAAGTCGCCTTCAACCGCGGGCACTATTACCTCCGGATCACCGGAGCGGACTCCGGGGCCGAATCGGGTTCCTATCGGATCGCAATCGAGTAGCCTGCATCCGTTCCCTGAGTTGGATCGGCTTTCGGGTTTACGACTGTTGGATGGCATTCCCGCAGGTAAAAGCTTGAACGCTTACGGAGTTTGGGTTTGTCCCGCTTGAAGTCCGGGGACGTCCGTATCCGGAAGGACAGGCTTAGGTATCCGTTTCTCGAGTTCCCGCAGAATATCGGCTTCCAGCGAGTTCGCAGGACTTTGAAGGTCCCGCGCCTCAGTGGCTGGGGCAGCGATCCAACTGCCATGTGGCTCCGTCTCCACGATTGTGACCGTCTCGCTGATCGCGTCACTGGAGAGCGCCGGATGGGATGCGTCCATCCATGCCCTTCTGCTTATCCACGCTCCCAAAGGAACCCCGATGATGAGCCCCGCCAAAAAAGCCATCAGGAGCAGGAAGCCAACGAAACGCCGACCAGATTTTCCGGAAGGGGTCGAAAACATATCAGGGTGGTTTTTCATCGTCGATTGGATGTGACTGCAGCACCAGTTTTTCTTTCAATTTGAATGCCCCCGGCAATTGAGGCGTCAACAAAAAGCTTTCCTTTTGACGCGGACTGCGCTGCGCGGAAGCCGATACTCAGGCCGAGGTCCTGGGGTTGCAGGTATGAAGAAAGGGCTCAGCCACAAAGATCGCAAAGGGAAGATAGGTGGCCCGGTGGGGACAATTCGTCCTTCCCCGTGCGGGCAATCTCTGGCGAGATGGAGTGTTTTATGACGCTGGGAGTTTATTGGGTGCTGGGATAATCCGGTCGCGTGAGCGGTCTGTTGCGGGCAGGGATGAGTGTCCCCGCTCATCTGCCTCTGGCGACTCGGG
>JAFGAQ010000066.1 GCA_016933595.1 Opitutales bacterium
CGAGCCGGTCCGATTACTGAAGCCGGATCGTTTGGATTCAGATGGACGGGAGCGGTCGTTGGTGAAATGCGGTTGACCTTTGAGGCGCCGGGTGTATTGCCTATGATCTCAACCCTGAAGCACAGGATCGTTTTGGAAACACCGACAAAGAACCTTGTTCTGTTCGTATGCTCCGGCAATATCTGCAGGAGTCCGATGGCCGCTAAACTGGTGGAGCATGCCCTTCAGGCGGAAGGGGAGCCTTTGAACAGGCTCAAGGTGGCATCGTGCGGCACCTCAGCGATGTCCGGTATGCCGGCTTCGCGGAACGCGGTTTTTGCCCTTTCGAAGGTTGGTATCCCGTTGGACGGGCACAGCAGCCAGCCGGTCTCGCAATCGCTGTTGGACCAGTCGGCGCTGGTTGTTTGTATGACGAGCGCGCACCGTGATGCGATTCTCTCAATGTATGAGGTGGATCCTTCCAAGTTGGTGTTGATGCGGGAATGGGTGGGGGACTCCCCGGCGGACAAAGAAATCCCGGACCCCTATGGCGGCAATGTCCCTGTTTATTTGGAGTGTCGCGATTCCATGGTTGAAGCCGTACCTTCGTTGATCCGGTATTTACGTGAACTTTTTTCATCGAACTAATCCACACCATGAGTGTATCCCTTGATAAACGTCCCTTGTCTCAGGTTGATCCTGAGATCCATGCCGCGATTGAGGCAGAAAAGAAGCGCCAGCAGAATCACATCGAGCTGATTGCTTCCGAAAACTTCACCCTGCCGGCGGTGATCGAAGCCACTGGTTGCGTGATGACCAATAAGTACGCGGAAGGGTATCCCGGCAAACGCTACTATGGCGGATGCGATGCGGTGGATGTCGCCGAGAACCTTGCGAGGGATCGTGCAAAGGCGCTCTTTGGCGCGGAGCATGCGAATGTGCAGCCGCACTCGGGGTCGCAGGCGAATATGGCGGTTTACTTTGCCATGATCCAGCCGGGCGACAAGATCCTCACGATGAGTCTGGAACACGGCGGGCACCTGACCCACGGGTTTGCGAAGAATTTTTCGGGCATGCTGTACCAGGTGGTGCACTACGGCACCAATGCCGAAGGCTACATCGATTACGATGAAGTCGAACGCCTGGCAATGCAGGAGAAGCCGAAGATGATCACGGTGGGTGCATCGGCGTATTCCCGCACGATCGATTTTGCCCGCATGGGTGAGATTGCAAAGAAGTCCGGTGCCTTGCTGATGGCGGACATTGCCCACATCGCTGGTTTAGTGGCTGCCGGGGTGCATCCGTCTCCGGTTCCTTACGCGGATTTTGTGACCACTACCACACATAAGACCCTGCGCGGACCGCGTGGTGGTTTGATCCTATGCCGTGAGGAGTATGCCCAGAAGATTGATTCCAGCGTGCTTCCCGGGATCCAGGGTGGTCCGTTGATGCATGTCATCGCAGCCAAGGCTGTATGTTTCCGTGAGGCTGCCAAGCCTGAGTTTCGGGATTATGCACGGGCGATTGTGACCAATGCGCATGCCTTGGCTGAGACCCTGACCACAAAGGGATATCACATCATCAGTGGAGGAACTGACAATCATCTGATGTTGATCGACCTTCGTCCAACCTTGCCGGACCTCACGGGTAAGAAGGCGCAGATCACGCTCGATGCCGCTAATGTAACGACCAACAAGAATGCGGTTCCCAATGAGACGAGGAGCCCGTTCCAGGCAAGCGGTATCCGTCTGGGAACCCCTGCGGTGACAACCCGTGGGATGGGTGTCGAGGAGATGAAGTTGATCGGGGATATCTTCGATAAGGTGCTGCGCAACGTCGACAGTGCCGAGGTGATTGAAGCCCAGAAGGCTAGGGTTCTGGAACTCACGGCCCGCTTCCCGCTTCCCTACTGATTCGGGATGTCTTCCTGATGATGATGGGACGCCTGACGTTTGGGAAGTGGCTGGCATGCTTCTGGATTTGTGCCGGAAGCATGCTCATGGGGGATGTGGATTGGGCGTATCCGATCCACAATCCTTCTCCCAAGGTGCCTCACTCGATGGAATCGCAGGATGCGGTAGTCACGGTGGAGGTGGCGCTGAATCCGGACGGGTATGTCGTGGATGCATCCGTCATGGAGTCCACCAATCCGCTTTACAATCCTCATGTGCTGGAGGCCATCCGGCAATGGAGGTATCGTGTTCCTGATTCGGGGCGACGTGAAGGTTCATTTGTTCTGACGCAAACGTTCAGGTTCAACGGAGGCTTGTTTTCAACGGATGGTGATCTATCGGATGCGGGCGAACCGGCAAGGGTGATCCACCGTGAGCCTCTCGATGTGCCGGAGTCCTTGAGTCGGGTCAATGGTCGGGTTGATCTCGAAGTGCGGGTTGATCCCGCTGGCCTTGTGGAGGAAGTGAAGGTAATGGCGTCGACTCACCGGGAGCTTGACGCTGTCGCAGTGGCGTGCGTTCGCAAATGGCGTTATGCGCCTGCCCTTGAAGGGGGGCGGCCGGTTGCGTCGACTGTGCAATTCCCGGTGCGTTTTGGTCTGGATCGCGCGATGCGGTCGGTTCCTGATGATGAGCGCCCGGTTCTGACAGATCGGGATGTGGTGCTGGTCCGCAGTCTGGCTCCGGATGTGCCTGTCGGGTTGCGGGATCGTTCAGCGCATGCTGAGGTCGACATCTACGTCGATCGATTCGGTTTTGTGGAGTATGCCGAGACAGTGCAGACAAGCGATCCCTTGTTTGCGATTGCTCTTGTGGATGCCGTTTACTCATGGAAATGGGTCCCTGTCGAGAAAGACGGAACTCCATTGGCAGTGAAGGTACGGCAATCGGTCCGTTATGAAGGGGGTATGTTGGTTATGGGCGGAACCGCCAAGGACCGGTATCCGTCCGTGCGAAAGAAGGTTAACCCGAAAGTTCCTTCTCATTTGCGTGGCGTTCATGGTGAGGTGGCCTTGCTGGTGACCATCGGACCGGATGGAAAGGTTAGGGATGCCATAGCGCGTGAGGCAACCCACCCGGAGCTTGCAGATGCTTGTGTGCAGGCGGTTACCCGATGGCGTTTCGATCCGGCTTTGGAAAGCAACCGCAAAGTGTCGTGTCAGGTGATCATCCCCTTCGAGTTCCGGTAGCGTGGGGTTGCCAACACCGGTCGTTGCTTTCAGGCAGAGACGGGAAATGATGGTTTTTACTTGTGCTGTTGTTGGGACCCGTATTCTATCGTGCCAGTTTTCCGACCCCCTTCGGGAGCGGGCAGCAATGCCTTCTGCGGGAGACCGGGAGTTTCAGTTCAGACAGGATACCGCTTCCCGTCTGGGTGGATACTGCCCCAATGTATGTTCGAATCCCTACTATCTGACATTGTCCTATGCGTTGTTTGAATCCTTGTAAGCGGGTCATGTACGTCGTGCTGGCCCATGTGTTGTTGCTCGGTGGAGTGTGTTCGTCGTTGAACGCATACGAAGCCTACACCATTAACCGGGCAATGCGCCCCGGTATCAATTTGGGCAATGCGCTCGAGGCGCCTCAGGAAGGCGAGTGGGGGGTGACTCTGGATGAGAGCTATTTCAAGCTGATTGCCTCCAAGGGTTTCCGTTCGGTCAGGATTCCCATTCGTTGGTCTGCCCATGCCTCGGCGACGGACCCATACACGATTGATCCCGCATTTTTTGAGAGAGTCGAATGGGTTATCGAACAAGCTTTCCTGAATGGATTGATGGTGATCATCAACTTCCACCACTACGAGGAGATGTATGCGTCGCCGGATGATGAGCTTCCCCGGTTTCTTGGTCTTTGGAAGCAAGTAGCCGAACGTTTCCAGCACCATTCGAATAACCGGTTGCTTTTCGAAATCTTTAATGAGCCGCATGATGCTTTCACTCCAGAGAAATGGAATCAGGTGATTCCCCAGGCATTGGCGGTTATCCGTGAATCCAATCCCAGGCGGACGGTTCTAATAGGAACTGCGGAATGGGGCGGTGTCCGGCATATAGACAAGCTTGTGTTGCCGGCTGACGACAACCTGATCCTTACGATCCACTACTATGAGCCCTTCCAGTTCACCCACCAAGGTGCCGCGTGGAGTGGTCCGCAGGCGCAGGAATGGCTGGGCACCCGTTTTGAGGGATCGGAAGAAGAAGTGCAGCTGATCCGCTCGCACATGGATCAAATTGTGGCGTTTGCCTCCCAAACCGGAATACCTGTAAACATCGGGGAGTTTGGCTCATATGAGGTTGCGGATGCCGAATCCCGTGCCGTTTGGACGGACACGGTGGCGCGGTTGTTTGAATCCTATGGTTTCAGTTGGCACTATTGGGAGTTTGCCAGCAGTTTCGGGATTTATGATCCGGAGACGGGCTTTTTCAAGCAACCGCTGCTTGAGGCGTTGATTCCCGGTTCATCTGGCCCGTCCCTTTGATCAGAATATACTCAGGCGCTTCCGAACCATGCATTCTCGCATTACCCCTTATGGAGAGGTCCGGATCGGACCGGTTCAATCCCTTTATGACTGGTTGGTCAACCACTTTTCCGATCAGGTTAGCAGCCGCATCTGTCCGCCATCAGTGGCGTTGACCGGTGGCGGCACTCCGATGGGGTTCTACCGATGGATGGCGACCGAAAGGATGGGTTTTTCACCGGTGGCCAAGCACATCATTTGGACGGTGAGTGACGAGCGAATGGTTCCCGTGGACAGCTCTGAGAGTAACTTCGGAAATGCCCGTCGGGCGTTGCTCGATCCCATGGGAGTGCCCGATGACTCGATGCTGGCATGGGATACGGAACGTGCCCCGGAGGACGCTGCAGATTGGTATTCGCATCTATGGGATTACAGCTTCGGAGAGGGTAAAGCCTATGATCTTTGCCTTCTCGGAATGGGTCCGGATTGCCATATCGCGTCACTGTTTCCGGGGAGTCCGTTGCTTCAGAATCCCTTCGGGTCGAAACGCACATTTGCCGCTGTGAATGTTCCCGAGAAAGGGTGGCGGTTGACCGTAACCCCGGATGGGCTTCGCAGGTGCGGGTCCATCGTGATTATGGTCACAGGTGCTTCGAAGGCAGAGGCCGTGAAACGGGTCTTTGAATGTGGGGACGAGCCGGTGTTGGATTGTCCTGCCCGGCTCGTGGGCCATTTCCAGGATAAGGTGACGTGGTTGATCGACAACGAGGCGGGAGCGGGTATTCCGATCGGATGATCGTGTTGGGATCTCTCAACGAGGAGGGAGCGGTATGGTCTTTTGTTGAAGCTAATGGATTTAAGTAATGAGAAAACGATTTAAGTCATGTTGTTTTCCGAAATGTACGCTCATTGGAAAAAAGCATTGAACATTGTTCGATGATTGGCATTCAGAATATCCATTAAGCGCGTGTTAACGAACCCCAAATAATCACCATGATGAAATTAGAGAGAGTGTTGTTGAGTTTAGCAGCCATCGGGCTGGGTTTTGGACTTGTAGCTCAGGATGCTACAGAAGGAGAAGCTGATGTGGTTGCTCCGATAATTTTTGAGGCGTTGCCCGGTGTAGTATGGGAAGACGTGGGAGATGGATGGTATCGTTCGCCGCTATTTGGGGATTTCATGCCGACGGAAGCAAATCCGAACCGCTTTTTCACGAAGGCACTTGGATGGTTGACCGTTGTGGAGATTGAAGCGGAGACCAACAAGTTGATCCTTCGCACCGATGACCATGGGTTGGTTTACACTTACATCAACGAATGGTGTGACCCGGGAATCGGAAGAAATGTGCACAGCATGCTCAATGACACCACTTATATGGTGGTTTTTGAAGCGGACGAGTGGCCGAACAAGTTCTTCAACCGGAAGACGGAAGTGTGGCAGGAAGCGATCATGCATCCGTTGTGGGATTACCAGAGTTACTTCCAGGATACCTACAACTACACGCTTGCGACGCAGACCATCGTTGGACAAATGCAGGAACTGCTGGTGCAGCACGTCGCAGTGACCACTGCCACCGATTCCGAAGCCATGTTGGCGCAGATGGAGAGTTTGTTTGAAGCGGTTGATTTCCACTACGGAGCCTTTGTGTTCTTTTACTGGAGGACGACGAATGCATGGTTCTTCGCAAGAGACGATGAAGAAAAGGAAGCGGCCATTGATCAGGTCCCGGCTGCTGAGGGCCTTTTGACTGCGGAAGTGGACGCCTATGTCGTGGCTCAGGAAGTTCTCGCGAAATCCAAAGAGCACCATGAAACGGTTAAGTCGTCTGGTGGTGGAGCTGCAGGGGCGGATTGGTATAATCCGATCATCGTTGGACCCGTGGCACAGGATGTGATGTCCTGGCCGCAGAATATTACGTTGCTTGGCGTTCAGACCAATGTTCCGAGTCCGAACGCAGGGTATTCGAGAGTAACATTCCAGAGCACAAAGACTACACCATGGAAGACTGTTAACCTGAATGCAGGTGGAGATCGTCCAAGCTATGCCGATGGAAATTGGTGGGTCGTCCAGAAGATCGGTGATAAGTTCTATTCCACCTCAATGGACTATTTCCGCCCAGGGCAGTTCTACACCGATTGGGCACCGGCCGTTTTCTGGGAACACATGTCAAATGGACTCAAGTTTGGGAAGAAGCAGACGGATGAGGTAGCTCCAATGTTTTACCAGCGGGGAGAAACCTACGGATTGATGGTGACGACCTTGGCTCGCAGGACTTGGCGCACGACCAATGAGCGTTCGAACATTGTGTTGTTTACGATGCCCTGATTAGGCTCTGAGATTCACTTGCATTTTCAAGGGTCATTCTGCTGTTGCGGGATGACCCTTTTTTGGTTCGAGACAGGATAGTGCATAGCCGTGTGGAACTCCCGAAACCCTGGATGAATCCACAATAGTGTGGACAATAACCTGCATGTCGCAAAAGGGTAGGTCATGGACGTCATGATAGAGGCTGGAGCTTTGCTGTTGGGTCTGCTTTTGTTGGTGTGGAGTGCCGATTGGTTTGTTGGAGGTTCCGCATCGGTGGCGCGCATGCTGGGAGTATCTCCCTTATTGATCGGGATGGTAGTGATTGGTTTTGGGACTTCCGCTCCTGAGCTTTTGGTGTCGGTTATGGCTGCTATGCAGGGAAATCCGGGGATTGCCCTCGGTAATGCTTACGGTTCGAATATTTCCAACATTGCCTTGATCCTAGGAGTCAGTGCGCTTGTCAGCCCAATCTTAGTCCGGTCCAATGTGTTGAAGAAGGAACTCCCTATTCTTTTTGGGGTGACCATCTTGGCGGCTTTTCAGTTAATTGATGGCCACCTGAGCCGATGGGATGCCGTTGTGTTGTTGGTTTGCTTTGCTGGATTGATGCTTTGGAGCATAATCGGGGGAATACGGAATCGTGAGGATGTGCTTTCCGGTGAGGTTGACGAGAAGATTTCGGATCAGTCCCTATCCGGGTTGAATGCTTGGATTCATCTGATCGTGGGCCTGCTGGTCCTGATCGCAAGTTCGAGGGTTTTAGTATGGGGTGCGGTTGGCATCGCACACCGCTTTGGCGTCAGTGATCTGATCATTGGACTTACCATTGTAGCAGTGGGCACTTCACTGCCTGAGCTCGCGTCTTCGTTGACGGCTGTTCGCAAGGGCGAACATGATTTGGCGATTGGAAATGTGATCGGTTCCAATCTGTTCAACACATTGGCGGTTGTCGGGTTGGCCGCAGTCATTCATCCGATGGAAGTATCCTCTGACGTGCTGAAGCGCGATGTCGCAGTCATGGCTTCAATGACAGTTCTTATGCTGATTTTGGGCCTCGGATGGAGGGGCCGGCAGGGCCGGATCAACCGCTTTGAAGGGGCTGTGCTGGTTAGTTCCTATGCAGCCTATCTCGGGTTTTTGATCTATGTAACCCTGAGCACCGCCCTCGGGTGAGTGGATCAATCGTCAGCGGCATCCTTGTTTTGACGGGATGGCATCGGACCGGCGTTGCGAACCCCGCCGGCGATGGCCAGTCCAACGATGATGCCAAGTGCGGTGCCAAGTCCTACGTCTGTGGGATAATGGGAGGCCCTTTGCATGCGGGACCAACCGATTGCCCCTGAAAACACAAAATACGGAATCCCGACGGCCGGCTGAAGAAGGGTCAGGGTTGTGGCTCCGGCGATGTTCGACATCACATGCCCGGAGGGAAAAGAATGCAGATCGGAATCGAACTCTACCCAGTGGAACCGATCCGGAAGTTCTGCCCTGGGTCGCGGGCGTGCAAATCCCGGTCTGAATACGTTGACGATGATTCCAGCAACTGTCCCGGCCACAAAGCAGGCAATGGCCGCGCGTTTGAGGTGCTCGCGGTTCAGTCTCCACCCGAAGATCCAAATGGCGGCACAAAGCCCGAGCGGAGTGAAAACATACATGCCGTAGTAGCTGATCTTACCCGCAAAGTGGTGCACTTCCGGATAGGTAACTGGGTCTTTGCGAATACTGGTCAGCCACTCCCTGTCGTGTTGCATGTTCCAGAATGCAATCAGGAAAAAGACAAGGGACAAGGTGATGATCAGCCATTTGAATCGTTTAGTTACGGCCCAGGATTCTTTCAGGAGCCGGCCAGTGTATTTCAGCGAGTCGCACATGATGGAGAGATTGTCAGGTGGTGAATGTCTGCGCCGTTGCTTCAGCTGGTTGGTTGGTGCGCTGGCAGAATAGCCTTTTTCAGGATTTGGCACCATCGTCCCGTTCCCGTTTCTTATGGCGGATGTCGAGGGTCAGGTTGTATGCTGCGATGAACGAGGGGAAAAGATTCGAAAGAATCCCGACCGAGTCATTTTTCCCGAAAATGAAGTAGGATAGCACCATGAGGCTTCCCGCGAGACTCATGTACCAGAACATGCGTGGCATTACGACCCGCTGGTGTTTGGTGGATGCGGCCATCTGAATGATCCATCGGCCTGAAAACATACCGACTCCCAAGTAGCCGATGATTTTCCATCCAGTGATGACGAGGGTGGTTAGCCCGAAGAGATTAATGGTAAATAGCTCCTGATGCATGCAGTAGCCGATGTGACACTTATCGAGGCGTGTGTCAACGGTGGGAGACCAGGTGGCCTTTGTCCCTCGCTGGGTCAATGCTTTGCGTTGGCCCGGAGTTCGGTTTTCGGAAAACGGATCTTGCGGTTGAGAAGCCAGGCAACCCCGATGAGGTCATAGATGCCTCGAATCGCCCGGTTCCAATTGGTGTATTTCGATATACCCTGAGATCGCGCCCGGTGATTGACTGGCACTTCCGCAATCTTCAGTCCGGCCTTTTTGAAAATGGCGGGCAGGTAGCGGTGGAGCCCGTTGAATGGGACCAGCAGTTCAACACATGGACGTGGGAACGCTTTCAGCGAGCATCCGGTATCCCGCACCCCATCTTCCAAAAAGAGCCTCCGAATCGCGTTCGCAATGCGGGATGCAACTCTACGGCTCCATGTGTCCTTTCGTGTGGCTCGATACCCACACACGATGTCGGCATGGGCCAGCTTGGATATGAGGGCTTCGATATCCGCAGGGTCATTTTGCCCGTCCCCGTCCATCAAGACGCAGACTTCTCCTGATGCGTGAATCAGTCCGGCATACATGGCCGCGCTCTGTCCGCGGTTTTCCAGAAGCCTCAGTCCGGTTACCCCAGCTACTGTGTTGATGCGTTGCCAGGTTTGGTCTGTGCTGCCATCATCCACCGCAATGATTTCCGCTGCCGGCTGCGCTTTCCGGATTTCCTCCAGAACACCAACCACACAGGCTTCTTCATTATAAAAAGGAACAATGATGGACCTGGTCAGTTGCGCAGTGTCGGAGTGTTTATGATACAGTCCGGACATGGATACTGCGCCGGTTACAGTGTGACTGGGAGTCTTCATTGCTATTGCTGAGATGAAGGTTCGGGATGGAGTTGGAATCCCTTGGCGGTGTAGAGCGTGTAGTTTCGTGATCCTTTTTGTCCAATCGGCACTTGAATCGATTCCCCTTGGCTAACGGTTTCGAAGGACTCCATCCATGCCGCAGACCGGCGCTTGTCATCTTCCGGAACCACAACGATCGCATCCCGGCCTTCGAGGGAGAGTGGATATCCCCAAATCTCATACTGGGACTCGATCTTTGAGGGCTCATTGGGCCAGCGAAACACCTTAGGCTGATCCGGAAGGTAAAATGCGAGAAGCGAAGTATTGTAACGGTGTCCGCTTACGAGCATAAACGGCTGATTTAGCGAGGACTGATGGAATTCGCGGAAACGCTGCACATGGTTGGCCAACTCATTCCATCCTTGAAGCCGGACCATCGGATCCAATCGCCCACCGGTTTGACCCGCAATCGAAAGCCCAAACGGGATCAACGCAGCAATCAGCATGAATGCAAAGCCTGTCACAACCGCCGGCTTCTTCCATTTCAGGAATCGACGAGCGAGGGATTCGGGGAGTGCCTTTGAGTTTGTCAGGGCTGCGCCCATCAGAATCAGCATGCCAGGGTAGAAGACTGCCGGCCAGTTTGCATTGATTTTTTGCCGGAAGAGCATGAGCAGAACGATTGCCAGTCCAGGCGCGCTGAAGGTTAGCAAATAGCGGGCGTGGGGTTCCAGGGATTTCCATTTTCGAAGGCTGTGGATCATCAGAAGCACAAGGAGAACCGCCGTTACTGGAGTCAACAGTCCAATCTGACTCCCGATGAATTCTCCTGCACGGCTCAAGATCCCGAGAATTGTGATGGGCTTGCCCTCAAAATGATGCTGGGTGTGCGATACGGTGATCCAACCGTTGGATGCATTCCATAAAAGGGTGGGAATCAGAAAAGCCAGCGAGCCGATCCACACCATCCAGATGTCCCATGCTCGCAATAGCCTTCTGTGGGATGGTGCCGTAGCCAGATACAGCAGCATCATGATGTGGAAAGCGAACATCATTTGCTTGGTAAGAAGGCCGAGCCCGAGCGCGACCATGTTGAGCATTCCCCAGACCGCCCGATGGTCCCTGTCATAAACTTGCAGATGGAACACTAGCAGGGCCAAAGGCCAGAAAAACATCAATGGCGCATCAATGGTGAGAATAAGGTTCAGTGCCACATTCGCGGGCGAAGCGATCATCAACAGCACCGTCCAGAGAGCGGCCCGTCCGCCGAATAACCTGAATGACAGAATAAACATCATCAGAACAGACCCCGAACCGAGTAGTGCCGCTGTGATCCGAAGCCCCGTGTCGGTGTTGTGTCCCATCCAACCCGATAGAGCCATCAACCAGGCAATGAAGGGGGGCTTGCTGAAGTACCCCCAGGAAAGCGATCGGCCCCAATCCCAATAGTAGGCTTCATCTCCGGATAGATCAAAGGGAAATACAACCGCGTAGAGGATCCGGACTGCGACGAGGATCACAAAAAGTGAACAGAAGATCCGGACTTCGGGCTGAAACCGGTCGTTCACGAGGCACCTCCATTTGCCAAAGCCTTCATGACCTGATCGACCGGGACTTGATCATGCGTGATGGCTTGGCCAATCCCGGAGAGCAGAACAAACCGCAGCATGCCTTCACGGTTTTTCTTATCCCGGCTCATTGCTTCCAAGAGCTTGGAAGCTGGAATAGGAGAGGGAAGTCGGGTTGGCAGCCCATGCGCGGCGAAAACAGAGGCGATTCTCTGGGGAGCCTCTGCCGATAACAGTCCCATCATCGCTGAAAGGTCAGCTGCCATTACTGTTCCAATGGATACGCCTTCTCCATGGAGGATGCCATTGTAGCCGGTAACATTCTCGATCGCGTGCCCGAAAGTGTGTCCCAGATTGAGTAAGGCCCGGCCTCCGGATGCAGCAGACTCGCGTTCATCCGCAGCCACTATCTCCGCTTTTATCGCGCAGGCCTTCCAGATGATGCCAACCAAGCCCGGGTCTTTGGAGGAGGTGACCGGGCTCTGCTCCAGTTGTTCAAAGAGGCTGCGGTCCGCCAGTAGCCCGGCTTTGATGATCTCTGCCATTCCTGCCGCCAGTTCCCTTTTCTCCAGTGTGTCCAAGCGCGTGGTGTCGACAAATACGGCCTGTGGCTGGAGAAAAGCTCCGACCAGATTTTTTCCCGAAGCCAGATTGACGCCGGTTTTTCCACCCACCGAACTGTCAACCATCGCGAGCAAGGTGGTCGGAACCTGAATGAAATCGATACCGCGCATGTAACAGGCAGCCGCGAACCCGGCCAAATCCCCGACGACGCCTCCCCCAACCGCAAATATCATGGATTGCCGATTCAGCCGGTGTTCGGCCATAAAATCGAGAACCATTTCGAGTTGAGCCAGACGCTTGCTGGATTCTCCGGCGGGTATTGCAACCCTTGGAATATCATGGAAAACATCGTTGAGAAAGCCGCTCTGAACCAATTCGACGGTGGAGTCTGTTACCACTGCGCAGGACCGCTTGCTTTCGCGGATACGGTTGAGCGTTTCGATGAGGTCCGTCGTATTGTTCCGCCCGATGTGAATGGGATACGACCTGTCACCCAGCGTGACAGTGAGACTGGAAGATGATTTTTTCACGAGGAATGGAAGCTAGGGAAGGTGTGATGAGTGGTCGATATCAATTTCTTGGGTTTCGCGTGATTGATCCCGTCTCTTCACGGGTAGCGTCCGAATCGACGATGCATTCGTAACCGGAATAGCAATCCAGCGATCGACGCACGGATGCGTCATTCAGCAGCATGAAGGCAGTGGATAGTGCATCTGCTGTTGCGGCATTGGGTCCTACCACCCAAACCCGTGGATTGAGCACCTTCGCCTTGCCGCTTCGGGGGTCAACGATGTGATCCCCTTTTTCCTCGATTCCGGAGGCGCCGACCGCCTGATTGATCAGTTGGATGGTGCGGGCGGTATTGCCGGAAAGCCTGACTGGCCACCCGCAATGGGTTTCGTCCGATGATCCTCGAGCCAGAACGGAACTGAAACCTCCATGAACGATCCAGTCCGTGATATCCCATTCTTCAGCGAGTTCCCGTATCCGCTCGAGGGCGAAGCCCTTCCCGATTCCCCCGAGATCGATCCTGACTGAGGCGTCGGACCGTGTGATGGTTTGGGATAGTGGATCCATAACGATCCGCGGTCTAGCCGGGGAGGCAGTGGGCAAGCCCAAAGCACAGCATATGTCAAAGACTCCGTCGGTATGCGTCCTCACGGATTCCGCGCATTCGATGCACTTGAATACAAGCTCCGAGACGGAAAACGGAATGCCTGGAGGCCATCGGTTGAATCGGCTGATCTCGCTGTGCTCGATGTAGCGGCTGAATAGGTTCTCGAGCGCGTCAATCTCCCCGAACGCTTCACCCGCAAACTGGCTGGCATAGCGTTGGTCGGGGTGGCGGATCCGGATCTGGAATCGGGTCGCCATCGCGTGGTGGGCGGAGCAAAATGTCGATACAGGTTCGGGCATGTGGGGCTCGAAAGGCGTTTGGGTTCGAGGGGCGGTGATGCCTCGATTACCCGGTGCATTGAATGAAGCCACGGACAACCTGGCAAAACAAAAGGACGGGAGTTTGTTCCCGTCCTTTTGTTTTGCTAAACTGGTGGCTCGATTCAGACCTTGAACTGCGAGACTAGGTCTCTAAGGCGTTCGGCAATCTGCGTCAATTCGGTTGCTGCCATGCTGGTGTGGTTTACCCCTTCCGCTGATTGTTGGGCGGATTGGCTCACTTCCTGTATGTTCTCAGATACCTCGTTGGCTCCCGACGCAGAGTGTTGGATGTTGATCGCAAGATGGTTCACTGACCCGGAAACGTTGCTGAGGCTCTTGGAAATCTCATTGGTCGTTACGGACTGCTGCTCAACCGCAGCTGCAATGGTCACCGCTATGTGATTCACCTCTTCGATGATCGCCGTAATAGACTCAATCGTCTGGATAGATGTCTGTGTGCTACGCTGCATTTGTTCAATCTGACGACTGATCTGCTCGGTCGCCTGAGCGCTCTGCCGGGCCAGTTCCTTGACCTCATTCGCAACCACCGCGAATCCCTTACCCGCATCACCGGCGCTTGCCGCTTCGATCGTCGCATTCAAGGCGAGAAGGTTCGTCTGCGCGGCGATGTTGTTGATGATCTCAACAATCTTACTGATCTCCCGTGCGGATGTGCCCAGTTCGGACATCACTTTTCTAGCGGACTCAGCCTCGTTGTTCGCTTTGGCAGCAATCTCAGATTCTTTTGCACAGTTTTGAGCGACTTCGTTGAGCGAGGCGCTCATTTCTTCCACTGCAGATGCAACCGATTGTGCGGAGCTCGACAATTCGTCCGCTGTGCGCGACATGGTCGAGATGTTGCTGGATAGCTCTTCCCCGGCGGCCGCAACCGTTGAGGACCGTTCGCTCATATCATTGGATTGTTCGAGCAGCAGACTCGAAGTGTCGCTCATTTGAATCGCCGATTGAGAAAGCATGTTCGCGTTTTCGAGAAACTCACGGATAACGCTTCTGAGTTTCGACATCGAATCGTTTACGTTCCGGGCCAGGTTCCCGATCTCATCCTTCTGGTCAATTGCCGCAGCTTTGGTCAGATCTCCGTCTGAGAGTCCCTGAACAACGCTGAGGATCTGGCTAACCGGTCGGGTGATGCTCTTGGTGGTGACCACTGCAATGATTACCCCAAGAATAGCGCCAATTACCGTTAGAATAAGCGTGATCCGGACTGCGGTGTTGAGGGATTCCTGGGTCAGATCCATGTTGGTCTTCACCGCGGTCAGCGAGTCAGTGGCAAATTCGTTGGCGAGCGTGACCATCTTCTTCCCTTCTTCATCCAGCTTCCTTAGAATGTCCGAAAGCTCGGTGCGGTTGACGTTCATCAGCCGTGCCATCTCCTGAAACTGGGTAGTGGTCTCAATAATTTCGTCGATGATTTGGCGCGCTTGGAAATCCATCGTAGAGTTCTTGGCGTCTTCCAACTTTCCCAGAATGCCCTGGAATCCTTTCGCAGCTTCAATTGCCAGTCCAAATTGACGTTCCGCCTGTGCCCTCCACGTCTCCGAGATCACTGCCTGACCATCACTCAATACGCTGGTCATGGCGTTCACACGGGTAAGGTTTTCCGTCACCATTTCCTGAATGATGCTATCCGAAGAAACTTCGGCTTCGAGTTCGCCTCGGAAACCGGCGGTCACTTCAAGCGTCTTGGTAATGAATTCGCCACCCCTTTGGTGAAGATCCTTCCGGTTGGTTCCCAGCTTGCGTATCACCTCCTCGGCCTGAGCCGTTAGTTCAGTATAGGCGTCCAGGCTGTTGCGGGTGTCCGCAATTCGTTTGTTGATGTTGGTTTTGTCAGCGCTTTTTTTGCCGTGCCGGATCGCATCATCAAACACCGAACGGATCTCTTCCACGTACTGAGCCGATGCAGCGTAGTCAGCAGGGTCTTCAGAGTAGCTGAACTCCACGATATTCTTCATCATCTGCTCAGTCGCATTCTTGATTCTGGTGGAAATATCAAGTTGGATCAACTGGTCCTCGGTGATGGAGGTCGCGCGCTGTGCTGCCTTCTGCATGTCCAATCCCGTCAGGACACTGAGCGTTATCATCGTGAGGAGGATGATCCCGAATCCATAGGAAAGTTTCTTACCAACGCTCAAATTGTTCCAAAACGCGAATTTCATATTGCAGGACGTTAGTTGTGTAATGGTTATAAAGAAACAAACAATCAGGAATCCTTAGCGGATTCCCGATCGAACAAAAGCGATGGATTGCGGTGGGATCAACTGAAGCGGATCGGAACGATCACCCGAACCGAGACCCCGGCACCTCCAATTTTTGCCGGTTCGAATTCCCATTTTGTTACTGTGTTGACGGCCAGCTCGTTGAGTTCATCCAAAGTGGATTTGACCACTCTTGCCACCGTGACTTTGCCGCTCCCATCGATGATGAATGCGACGTGAACAATGCCTTCCTTGCCTTTTAAGGCGCTTGGCACGTTGGGAGCCTGCTGTTTCACTGGCTTGGGTGGAGACTCTACGTCTTTAACGGAGAAAGAATTGGCCAGCTCTTCTTCGGTGAAGCTCCCGGATTGGCCAAATACTGCGGAACTCATCAGAACGAGGATTCCGGAGAGAAAGAGGGTAACTAGCGATTTTCTATTCATAGCAATCATCCTTTGCGAGGGGTGTTTATACGTTGTACTGTTATACTCGGTCTGCCGCCCCATCAAGTTTATAACGACCGGGCGTGCATTTCCTTTAGGTGAAACTGTAAAAAAGACATTGAATTCATAGGATAAGACGATTTCGTGGCAAACAACGTTGCAGCTCGCTTGCGAGTGACAGTTAAAATGAGCTGTTGGCCCTGATTCGTGTCC
>JAFGAQ010000431.1 GCA_016933595.1 Opitutales bacterium
AATAAGCGTGAGAACTGGTGGGTTGTTGTCTCCTGGAAGCGGGGGTGGCGGCACGCCTCCTCCCTGAGTCGAGAATTCAATGGTCGTGACACTATAGGCGGGCATGAGATATCCGATGTTCGTTCCGTCCATCGAATAGTCCGCGACATGCTGTGGGTCCGGGTTTCCTGCCTGTAGGCAGAAGACTCTCCAAAGATTGAAAGCGGCGGGAGAATCAGTGAGAGAGAGCGTCAGCGGAATCTGCTCGGCGGTTTTGTTGATGGCGACAATCCACATCTGATCCGTTTGAGAGGAGGAACGCATCGCATACACGGATGTTCGCACATGATCAGACGTGAGGGACTGAGCCGAAAGATCTCCGACTCTGGCTCCGGTTCCATCGTAGTTGATGTAACAAGCGAAGGCACCCATGGAGTATGAATTGGGATGGTCCGCATTGGCAAAGAGCGGCCAATAGGATGCCGAGAATATCCCTTCCCGTCCAAAGATGCCAAGATTGTCGGCCTGGGCGACGCCTCCCGCGATGTGGAGGTCTCCTCCCGCTACATACTCGGAGATACCGATTTTTGTCCCGGGATAGTGGGCGGCGATTTGATCCTTCAATCTCGGAATCAAGGCAATCGTGTTGCGACCATTGTATCCTCCAGACACAAAGGTGGCAATCCAGCTGTCCTCGAGATAGGATTCATCCCAGTAGGATCTCGGGGCTTGCACAATTCCCGCGATCTGGGCCTCATTCAGGTTTGTGCTCAGAAGGTCTGTTATGCGTGTTCCTCCACCCTGTGCTTCCGGATACCAGTGAACATCCAGAACATCCACAAGACGCCTCCCCGCTTCCTGATGGGCCTGTTGAATGGAGCTAAGGTAGTAGGAGATGAAATCCCGACCATTGGCATCCGAAGCGCCCTGCATGCTCACCATCGCGTTCCACCCATAGGTTACTGGTCCGGACACAACTGCGTTTGGTGCGATGTCCTTGATCATTGATGCATACTCGATTGTCTTCGACATCAATTCTGCGTAGGTGACCGGGTTTGGGTGGTTTCTCGCATGGGTGTAGGACCAGAGGCCGGGCTCGTTATCAAGCGAGTAGAAGATCGGATGGGTTCGCGAGGCAGCGGGAAAGGCCGTGTTCTCAATCCAGTGAATCAGTTCGTCCTGATAGACATACTTGTCGCTTAGATTCGGCGGATAGGAGGGGGCCGATCCTTTGCGGGGAAGGTTCACATTCCAGCGAGAGTAGGATGTCATGCCCGGAGCACTTGGGACTTGGTCTTCGGT
>JAFGAQ010000432.1 GCA_016933595.1 Opitutales bacterium
CTTCGTCCAATCCATCGCATTGATGGACAACCCGCCGGAAGAAGCCATCCAAGCATCACAGGCATTGGAGAGTGTTTTCGGCCATATAGCGGATGCAGCGGATGCCCGGCAACCCGGCCGGATGTCGGATCTTCTCGCCGCATGGCTTGTTCCAATACTCGCCGGTATGGAAGACTGGATCGTTCACGAAAGAACCCAAGCTCACTAAATCAGGGGACTGACCTTTGTGTGGCTCACACAAAGGTGACCACTTCGTCCATGGGCTTGCGGGTTTTTGTGCCTTTCTTGGAGTAAGCGGCTTCAGGATAACCCAATGGGGTGATCGCAAACAGGCAGGTATCATGAGGCAGGTTGAGGGCCTGCCTCAACACCACGGGATCAAATGCGGCAATCCAACAAGCCCCTACTCCCTCATTTTCGGCGGTCAGAATCATGTGGTCCATCGCAATTGCGAGATCGGTTTCGATCGAACAGTACCCATCGGACGCGCGCTTCCATGCGAGATCACGACTACCGGTTACCACCAAGACACATGGTGCCTTGTGAAACCACTCACGGTGATAGCACGCCCTCACCTTCCCGAGGGTCTCGGGGTGCTCAACCACGATGAATTGCCAGGGTTGACGGTTGGCCGCCGACGGGGCCAGGCGGCCCGCCTCCAAAATGCGTAACAACACCTCCCGATCAAGCGACCGGGCAGGATCGTAGCTCCGCACGCTCTCACGCGATCGAATCAGTTCTGCGCAATCCATGGTTTGATTTTGGAAGTGAACCTTACCCTTATCCACCTTGAGAAAACTTACAAGCTCAATACCGCTCCTGAATCATCCCCTGTCAACAAATGCCCAGATGACTTCGGTGGGTCGTGCCCCCTCGACGCCCAATGTCTGCCTTCTATACGGTTCTTGTTCATCGGCTCGCGATTTTGACTCTATGCGCTCGCCCTCCGGGCTGCCTATCGGCAGTCTATCTCCGCTGCGCTCACGATTCTCCAAGCCTTCATCCCCCGGGATCGGTTACCCTTTCCGGGTTGGCTTCAGATAGTCGTTTCTTTCACATTGCTGTGTTCTGGTATTCCTGCAGGGGAATTGAACCCCGTTAACTTCACGCCCATCCTGAGCACACACCAAGTAGGGCAAGCGATGCTGTATACCGCGTTCTTGCCTCAAATCGTTTGGGGAATGAATCAAAATTTGACGAAAACCGCGAATTCATCACCATTTGAATGATGAGAGTCTCAGTAAAAGAGATAACCGAACAAGC
>JAFGAQ010000433.1 GCA_016933595.1 Opitutales bacterium
AGCTTGGATTCGAAGGAACGGGGGTCCTCTGTCATCTTGATGTTGAGCCCGAGGTCCATCCACACTTCCTGATACGCACTGATGATGAAGCCCGTCCGCTTGTCCCGATCGCGATCCGACTGGAACACGTCCCCGCAAACGCCCACCACTGTGAGCGGATTGGTAACGTCATCGCCGTAGATGAGCTGCTTGCCCAACGGATCCTCTTCGCCGAACAGCTGGCGAGCCAGGACATCGGTTATCACTGTAACCCGCGGGTGCTCGGTGTCGTCAAAATCATTGAACTCCCGGCCAGCAAGCATCGGAATACCCATCACTTCGAAATACCCCGGGGCAACAACCCACTTGTAGAACTTCGGATAGGCATCGGGAGAAGGGTAATCGACTTGAGGATCTCTCAAAGCATTGACTCCACCGAACCCGAAAAACTGAGACGAGTAGGTTACCCCGGCGACTTCCTGATTCGACTCCAATGCACGCTTGAGGTTGCGCATCAGGGCCACGCGGCTAGAAGCCTCGCCATGCGTGTGGCTATCCAATCCAATTGAGGCATACAGGAACGTATCGGGATCGTAGTCTGTCTGCTGCGAATTCACGTCATGGAGGAAATAGGCAACAATCGCGGCTCCAGTCACCACGGCGCATGCTGCGGCAATCTGGAAGATGATCAACACACGACCCAACACACCCATCTTGAGTGAGGAACCGGTGCGCGAGGAATCCTTCAGCAGATCATTCAAACTCGTGCGCGAAGCTCTAAGTGCTGGAATCAGGGTGGAAACGGTGGTTACAAGAATGAGAACGCCGATCACGAATACCAAATGCACCACTCCATAGGAATCGTCCCACATCCAGGCCGGCGCATTCAGTTGCACAAAAAGATCGCGCAAAACCGCGTTCATGTACCACTCCATCAGGAGCCATCCCAGCACAAGCGAGATCGCGCTGGTTATAGCCGATTCAAACATCATCTGCATCACGATCTGCTTGCGACTGGCTCCCAGTGCGCTACGGATGGCAAGTTCACTGCTGCGTTTCACGCTGCGCACCGTGATGAGATTGGACACAATCGCACACCCCATGAACAGGACGAGCACCGCACATATCGCCATCGCGTAAAATATCATGCGCGTGGGGCTGTCCACGATAGAATCCTTGAAGGGTTCGAACTCTGCGATCGTGTAGCCTTCATTTTCGACCGGCAGGCTTGTCCGGATCGAGTCAAAAGCTTCCTGAAGCTGAGCCTTTGCCGTGGGGATGCTCACACCTTCTGCAACCCTACCCAGCACCATGACTGCCGTGGCCCATCCCGTCGATGCCGCCAGGGTGTCGGTGTTAAGCGGCAGCCAGAGGTCATTCACGTATGGGAAATCAAATCGCTCAGGCATCACACCAATGATGGTGCGCCAAAGCCCATCCGTCATGAAGCTCTTGCCAATCACGTCCGGATCCGCGCCAAAATAATCCTGCCACGCGGCATGGGATATCAACACGACCGGAGGGGACTCCGCCCGCGCGTCGTCGGCGGTGAAGGTCCTCCCCATGATCGGATGCACACCGAGTGTGTCGCAAAAATCATGGCTCACATACGCTCCCAACTCCTGCCCATGCCGCATGCCGGTCTGGAGGTTGACGGTGTCATTGAAGATTCCAATGATGCCGTCAAAGACCTTCTGCTGTTCCTCGAGAAGATGGAATGAATGGAATGGAAATCCCGAATCCGCGAACTCGTTCTCGGGGTTCACCCGCGTGATCCGCATCAGTTTGTCGCCCCTCTCGTAGGGCAAATCGCTCAACACCACCGACTCAATCATGTTGAACATGACAGAGACCAATGCGATGCTGACCGCCAAAACGACAACCGATAGGGCTGTCGCCAAAGGCGTCTTTCCCATTATCCGGAATGCGAATCCAAAATGGCTCAGATAGCTCTTCATGACGCAAGTTTCAGATGTTGGTCTTCTCGTCAACAACCCGTCCGTCAAACAGGTAAACCACCCGCTTGACCAACGTATTGTAATGCTCGTTGTGGGTAACAATACACACCGTGGATCCCTGCTGGTGGAGCTCGCCCAACAGCTCCATCACTGCCTCGCCATTCTTCGAGTCAAGGTTCCCGGTCGGTTCATCCGCAAGGAGTAGCTTGGGCTTACCGGCGAGAGCACGTGCCACCGCAACGCGCTGTTGCTGCCCACCCGAAAGCTGACTGGGGAGATGGTTTTCGCGGTGATCCATCTGCACACGCTGAAGGGCTTCCCGAACCATGACTCTGCGTTCTGCATGCGGCACGTTGCGATACACCAGCGGCAACTCGACGTTCTCGTAAACGCTCATCTCACCGATCAGGTTAAAGTTCTGAAACACAAACCCGATGGTCCGGTTGCGCAACTCCGCCCGCTTCTTCCCCTTCATGCCTTGCACTTCGTAGCCGTCCAGAATGTATCGGCCACTCGAGCAACGATCCAGCAAACCAATAATGGAGAGCAAAGTGGATTTGCCACAGCCGGACGGACCTGAAATCGAAAGGAAGTCCCCGTCGTTTACGTTCAGATAAATTCCGTTGAGCGCCCGGGTTTCGAGGCGATCGGTGAGGAAAACCTTCGATACATCCTCCAGTTGAATAATGGGTTTTCCGGTCCGGGATACTGCGACGACATCCGGAGCTTCTTGTGCGAGTGTTGCGATCATAATTTCAAATTTCCTTTCTTGAGGTTGGTATGATTGTTAAACAAAATCTGGCTCTTATCAGCGGATCGCGATGGCCTTCGCGTTATCCCACTTCGATGTGTCCGACAACACGATCCGGTCTCCGTTCTTCAAACCGCTGATAACTTCAATCAGGGTCACAGATGAGCGCCCGAACTCTGCCGAAACACGCTCCGCCCTGCTTCCGTCAGCAGACAACACAAAGACCGAGGTTTGAGTGTTTTCTTTCACGACGCTGGGACGGTCCACATACATAACACCCTCCAACCGCTGCAGCTCGATGGTCCCCTGGATGGTTTGATCCGCCCTGCACCCATCCGGCAATCCATTCGAAAACACGACATCCACTTTCACAATGCCCCTCTCGACATTCGGGTCGATGCGGGCCACCGTGGCCGCCACCTCACCCGAGGTGCGGGTGTCTACCGACGCGCTTTGTCCTACCGAAATCTCACGCGCTTGGCTTTCCTGGATCTCGATCACCCCTTTCAGGCGCGACGGATCCGATACCAGCGCGATCTCCTGCCCCTCCGCCACTTGCATTCCCTGCTCCAGTTCCAGACGCTGCACCACGCCACGATAGCCCGCCCGGACAACCAATGCGTCCACCTGCACCCCAAGCAGATCCAATCTGGCCTTCGCGCGGTCCACCTGCGTCTGTTGCGTTGCCAACTGCGGTTCCATGGATTGCTCCTGAAATGCTAAACGCTCGGCTTCCATCTTCACCCGCGACTGTAGGTGGTGCGCACTCAGCTCCGAACGCTTGCGCACCAGATCCGAAACCAGCCCGTCCGCAAACAGTTGATTGTTGATTTCCTCCTCAAGCAGCGCCATTTCCGTCTGCTCCTGAAGCTGCACATAGGAGCTCTTCATGGACAAAAGATCACTCTGCAAACGCACCCGCGTGCTGGTTAACTCAGCCTCAGCCGCTTTCAACTCAAGCTGCGCATTCAGATACTGCTGTTCGAGCTCAGGATTCGAGAGCCTAAGAATGATCGTCTCCGGCTCCACGGCTGCCCCCGATTGCACCAGCTTCTCTTCCACCCGTCCGGATGTTCTCGAGGTAATCCAGCGCATATCCTGTGGAACCAGGCGCCCCAGGCCACGCACATTTCGAAGCATGTCCCCGTGCTTGACCGAGCCCACCCAAATTTGATCCTTCCGCACCCGCGGAACCGGATTACCCAGCGTCAGCACATACACTCCCAATGCTGCCAATACCGAAATGGAACTGACTGAGACCATCCATAGGCGGCGGCGTTTCTTCTTGTACAAATCGGGTCTTTCAATATCCATGATAGTTTCCTGAACCCCTCGTAACCATGTTCCGTGCCAATTTGCAGTCACATGGTGCGATTCCGTGCTATCAGATGGTCATCCCCCGCAACAGACCCTGTCGCCAAGCGACTCCGAATGCCCTTATAAATACAAGCCTTGCTGCCAGAAGCCCCACAACCGGATATCGGCTAATAGCCTGCATATCCCTTGAGTTGCTTCATCCTGAAACAACCGGATTCTCAAAATGAAACATCCGGCGATTTCCGCCACAACATGGCCAAATTGCGCAATAAACAGAAATAACGACCGAATTGAGCCAAACGGAGCACCCTTTCTTTAAGGCTGAATAACCCATCGCCCTTCCAACATCGGAATAACGCCGTTCCGACGGCCGAATGAAGCAGAATACCAGCCGGGCAATCCAACCG
>JAFGAQ010000434.1 GCA_016933595.1 Opitutales bacterium
CTGACCTATACCACTTCTGAAAACAAGGAGGCCACGCCGCTTTGTATTCACCGTGCTCCATTGGGTACGCATGAGCGCTTCATTGGTTTCCTGATTGAACACTTCAACGGAAACTTCCCCACGTGGCTCGCTCCTGAACAAGTGAGGATACTGCCTTTGAACGATAGCATGCGGGACTATGCGGAACAGCTTCGCAGGGCTCTTCATGCCAAAAGGATCCGGGTCTCGGTGGATGGGCATTCCGACAAGCTTGGTGCCAAGATCCGGAGGGCTGAATTGGAACGGGTTCCTCACATGATTGTGATCGGTGAAAAGGAGGCTGCCAACGGTAAGGTATCGGTGCGTTCCCGTATCCGCAAGTCTTTCGCGGGTGAGCACACGGTGGATGAATTCATCGCTCTCATGATGGATGAAATCTCATCAAGACGTTTGCCAGATTCGTTTCAAACCGAGGGTTCAAAGGCCTGAATACTGTATCAGCGGGTATTGTGGTGGACAAAAAGACAAATCCTCTCCGGTCCGAAGCCAAGGCCTCGGCGGAGGGATATGTGTACGCACGCCTCGAGCCGATTCTCAGTGCAAGTGAATTGGGTCGAAGTAATCGCAAGATTCAGGAGACCGGTGTTTGTTGTGGGGAAATCTTCTGGGTAGAGACTCGACCCGACCAGAAGGGCCGGAGTGTGCTCATGGCATGTTTGCCGGGAGGGGTGCCTTATCCCGTCTCTCTTTCGGATCACAATGTCCGAACCAGGGTTCATGGCTACGGGGGCGGTGCATGGACGGCATCCCCATCCGGTGATGTGTTTTGGGTGGACGACCGTAGCCGCTCGATATTCTGGCGTCGTCCCGGCCAACGAGCTGTTCAGTTGATAGAGCTCGGGTCTGGATTGGTTGCGGATTTGTTTTTCTGTCCAGTCCAGCGCTCCCTTTTGATGGTAGCAGAGGATGAGGTGCAAGGGCAGCGTTTTCCGGTCAATTCGGTTGTAAGGCTGTCGGTCGATCATCCCTCCCGCGGATTTGAGACCCTCTTGTCCGGCCGGGATTTTTACTCGAACCCCTCTGTCAGTCCTGATGGGAGAAGGGTGTCCTGGCTCTGTTGGGACTTGCCCGGCATGCCTTGGGGCGGAACCGAGCTGTGGTGTGCGCCTTGTGTTCCGACCGGAGTCGATATGCGGGAGGCGGTTCTCGTTACCGGAGGACGCGAGGAACAGGTTTTTCAACCCACATGGGGATCCGACGGCCGATTGTATCATGTGTCGGACGCCTATGGTTGGGCCAATCTGTGGGTATGGGATGGTCAGGAGCACCGTTGTCTGGTGGAGCGCAAGGCTGAGATGGGTCTTCCTCAGTGGGTCTTTGGTATGAAGACCTTCGGGATTTCGGATAAGGGATTCGCGATTATCGCATTCTTTGAGTATGACCGTTGGCATCTTGGGAAACTGGACCTTGCGGATGAAACCTTTGAGATTTTGGATTGCCCTTACACCCATATTGATTCGGTCAGTGTGGATGGATGGCATCTGGTGTTCCTTGGGGCCGATCCCGGAACTTTTAAAAAGTGGATTTGCTGGGACCTGAGCAATGAAGGACAGTATCTTCTAGAGACAGAGGCGGTTGGAACGGTGATTTCCCGTTTTTCCATAGGCGTGGTTTCACGCATGAAGGCGGAACACTATGCTGGAGAGATCCCCTACATTTTTTATCCTCCATGTGAGGAGCGCCCATTCTCTGGCCCGGATAACCCGCCCCCCGCCATTGTCGTTTGTCATGGTGGTCCTACGGCTTGTTCCGAGAGCTACCTTGACTTGAAGGTGCAGTATTGGACGCAACGCGGGTTTGCTCTCATCGATGTCAATTATGGGGGTAGCACGGGATATGGTCGGGCCTATCGTGAGCGTATCCGGAATAATTGGGGCATTGTGGATGTGGAGGATACGATTGCGGTGGTGGATCATCTCCGTTCAAAGGGATTGATTGCCGAGAACGCCGTGTTCCTGAAAGGGAGTAGTGCCGGCGGTTTCACTGCCCTGAATGCCTTGATACAGCGGGATGATTTCCTGGGAGCGACGGTATATTACGGCGTGGCGGATCTCGCTGCGCTGAGTGCCAGCACCCACAAGTTTGAGTCAGGCTATGAATACTACCTGCTCGGACCGGACGAGGACTTGTTGAAGAACATCCGTCAACGTTCTCCCATCCATCATGTTTCCTCGATACGGAGTCCTCTCTTGTTCTTTCAGGGACTGGATGACGATGTGGTTCCGGCGGAGCAGACCCGCAGGATGGAAGCGGACCTCATCAAGCATGGAGTGCCGGTTGAGGCGCACTATTTCCCTGGTGAGGGTCACGGATTCCGTATGGCAGAAACCGTTGAGCAGTGCATGGCGATCGAATGGGCTTTTTACCAGCGACTGCTCAATCAAGCCGGATTGTAGGCGTTCATTGAGGTAAACTCCACTTTGGATCGGCTGCTACTGCGTTTGTTTTTCCGGTATCGTTTGTCGGGTAGGAATACGCTTTGGATATGACCATCCCAAGATGAAACAACCCATGTTCCTTGGCGAAGCATGGGTCGGGCGAACAATTCCACTTCCCTCAAGGGATTGCCCGGGAGTCGATGTCTATTTGATCAAGCGCAAGATATAGGGATAATGATAGAGTTCTCCCTTGGATGCCTTGATGGCGCCCATTATCATTAACACAAGCCCCGCTATTCCGAGTGCAAACAACAGAAAGATCCCGATTATCACGAACACCAGCATTCCAGCGACTACTGAATAGAGTGCAAGGCTGATAACGAAGTTGAGCACTTCCTTCCCGTGCGTGTTGAGCTCGGGAGATTTGTCTTTCATGATGAGCCACCAGATGAGAGGTGCCAGAAAGCCGATACCCGGAATCACCGCGCCTGCAAGTGGCATCAGGTGGGTCAGTACCAACATGGTGTTGTCCTGAACGGCAGGATTAGATGGTGAGGCGTTTTGAGTGGGTTCTTCCATAGGATTCTCGATTGAAGGATACTAGTGATTAGCCCCGAATCGTGATGGGGCATGTGTGGATGAGGAAACCAAAACCATCAAGCGGCTCAATCGCAAGCTGAATGAGTGGATATTTCGGCTGCAGTTTATTGGGCGAGCGCGATCCGGATAAGGCTTTCGGCGGATGCATCTTGTCCCTGCTTGAGAAGCGCGGTTTCCACCCGTTTGGCGGCATCGGCAGGCTTGAACCCAAGCGTGATGAGAGCGGCGACCGCATCGTCACGGGGGGTGGCGGGCTGTGCGGGAGAACCGGTGATGAAGGGAGATGCCGACGCTCCTGCTCCGGGTGCGGATGCCATTGAGAAAACATCCCGAAGTTCCAGAATGAGTCGCTCAGCTGTCTTTTTTCCGATTCCGGGGCACTTCGTCAATGCGGCAACATCGCCGGTGACAATTGCGGAACGCAGATTGGCAGGCGAAAACCGACTCAGTATGCTCAGCGCGGTTTTGGGGCCGATTCCTGAGACCTTTTCCGTGAGCGCGATGAAGGCTGAACGCTCATCAGCGGTGAAAAATCCGAATAGTGTATGGGCATCCTCCCTGATCACCAGATGCGTCAGCAACTTGACCGGACTCCCGATGGGCGGCAGTTTTTCCGCCGTGAGAAGGGGAATGTGAAGCTCGTATCCCACCCCTTGAACGTCGATGACTGCCCTCAAAGGGGCCGATTCCGAAAGGATTCCCTGAATATGGGCAAACATGGTGTTTCAAAGTAGGTTTTGGGACTATCGCAATCCCAGAATATCCTGCATTTCGTAGAAACCGGGTTCCCGTCCGGCGATCCACTGGGTGGCTTTCATGGCGCCTTTGGCCAGAATGTTACGGTCGGTTGCGGTGTGTTTGATTTCGATCCGTTCGCCTTGGCCAAAGAAATAGACCGTGTGTTCTCCAACAACGTCCCCACCTCTCAGTGCATGCACTCCGATTTCGGCTTGCGGACGTTCACCCGGCATCCCGGATCGTCCGTTGATCTTGTTCTTCCCGATATCCCATTCACGCGCCGCGCAAATCCGACGGGCAAGGTCTTCAGCGGTACCGCTGGGGGCATCCTTTTTGTGATGATGATGAATCTCGACGATTTCGGGTTCGTATTCGGCGGGAAGCGCTGCTGCGGCTTTGGAAGTCAGGTAGAACAGCAGGTTGACCCCGAGCGAGTAGTTGCCCGACCAGACCATCGGGATTTCCGATGCGTGTTTCAGGATGTCCTTCCGTTCCTCCTCCGAATGCCCGGTGGTTCCAATCACAATCGGTTTTCTGTGTTGGACTGCCAGCTTTACGATTTCTGACGTCGCAGTTTTGTGGCTGAAATCGACTACCACGTCGCATCCGGTTATGTGATCCGCCGGGTTTTGGCCGATGTCAATAGCAGCCGAAACCACAATGCCGTATTCAGGCGCGATCGACTGAATGGCTTTGCCCATTCGACCCGCTGAACCAATGAGAAGGATGTTGACTGACATGAATCCAGCGCAACCACTGTTCAGCCAAGGTCAAGCCCGAAAACGGGAGATTGACCGTGCGCAAGGGGAGGTGCAGTTTAATAGAATCTATGGATGCAACCACAATTGACGCATACAACAGGATGGGCGCCGCCTACGCGGAACGCTACCGTAACCATGAGCGGGTCTGCAGGGATTGGATGGTTTCCAGTTTCGAAAAGGAGGCGGTGATAATGGATATTGGGGCGGGAAGCGGAGCCGATATGGCCTATCTTCAGGACCTCGGATGGGAGGTCCAGGGTGTCGAACCGTCCGTTACCCTGATTGCTGAAGCCGAGAAGTGGTTCCCTGGCCTGAAGGGCAGGATTTTCAACGAGGGGATGCCGCTTCCGGAGATGCGCTTCAACGAATGGAGATCGCGTTTCGGGGGGGTCGTCTGCAACGCTATGCTCATGCACATCGAGCCGGAATTGCACGAACTGGTGCTTTCCCAGATGTGGGGTCTCTTGCAGCCGGCGGGTCGCCTGTTTTTGACGGTGTCCGAGGATCGCCCCGGGCTCGACGGTGATCGGCGGGACAAGGATGGACGCCTATATGCGCCGCTTGATCGCGCAAGGGTGATGGATCTTTGTGAAAGTGCCGGATTCCGATTCATGAGGGAATGGGAGAACCGGGATTATGCCGGCAGAGGGGCGCTGCAATGGCATAGCTACCTCTTTGAGCGTTGATTGGTCTCTGAATTGAAAACCATTCGAAATCCTCGTATAATAAATACCACGGCGCTTTATCGACTCTTTGCTGTATTTGAATCGCATTGAGAAAATGGTAATTTATAAAGAAGATGATGTGAAATTAAGCGAACATTAATCATTTGTTTGGATGGTGTATATCACTGGATGAGTCGCTGTTGTCTGGGTGAGCACTTGCTGGAGGATGAGGAAACGGAGGTGTTCATGCGGAGGATGCTCCGGCAGGCGGCGTTCTGCGGGGTCGACCTTCTGGCCTACTCAATCATGTCGAATCATTTCCACATTTTGGCTCAAGTCCGGCATGAGAAACCCCCAACGGAAGTATTCTGGTTTCCCATTCGTTTTCATCAGACCCCGTCTTGGGATATGAACTGATCGGCTATCAACTCCTGATGATTGGCTGTGTCTTGAGTTTTCCAGAGAATTGAATTCCGCACCTCATGCCTTGGGTTCTTGAGAAAGCAGGGTGGGCCCTTTCCTCATCAACCGGTATAGGTGTGCACGCTTTGCGCGGCCGAAGGCATTGCGTTGACGGCGAACCAGCACAAGAAAACGGTCACGCTGGCAAGTGCCAGGAAGAGAAGTGCTGATCGCGGTTTTTTGCGCCAGACGGGTTGCATGTGAAAGTAAAGCAGGTAGCAACCCCAGGTCAAAAACGCCCAGGTTTCCTTGGGATCCCACGTCCAGTAATGACCCCAAGCTTCCTTTGCCCAAACGGCCCCGCATAGCAGGCCCAGGGTGAGCAGTCCGAAACCCACCCAGAGGGATGCTTCGACCATAGGGAGTGCTCTTTCGGCTTTGACTGGGTTGTTGCGGCTGATCCATGTGTAGCAGATGCTGGTTACGGCTGTATGACACAAGAATGCATAAGCCATCATGTAGATCACCACGTGTGGCACGAACCAGGGGCTTTGCAACGCTGGCATGAGGGTGCGGTCATGGGTTTCGGGTTTGGCGAGCGTAATCCCCAGAAACAACAACGCCATTCCGGTGGAAACCACCAGTGGCCACTTCCATGGCACAAAACGGTGGATCAGTAAACCCGATGCCGGTAGTAACAACCCGAACCAAAGCCGGGTTTCCCCGAGGGTGCGCATGGGAGGACGATCCAGACTCAGCCACAGTCCGGCGATGAAAGCAGCGATCGCAATTGTTCCCGCAAAAGCGAGCCGGATGAGCCATTTTCCGGAAAGGAACGAAGCCAAACCCCAGCAAAGGGCAGCAGTTCCGAAGATCCATGGGAAGTGGGTCCAGTTCATGGTGCTTGGGAGGGAACAGGGTTTGCCGAAACTTGTTGGTTTTGGCGGTTCCGGAGAATTTGGCCCGCACGGGCAAAGCCGAGCAGGCTTCCCGCTGCCATCATGACAAAACCGGCATAGACTAGAGGTAGCCATGGGTCCCGGACGGCTTCGATCTGGGACAGGTAGCCCGGACCGGATGGGTTTGGACTGTATCCTTTTTGGTAAAGCCACCACTCGGCGATTCGAAGCGGTTTGTTGACTTCGACAGACGCTTCCATTGGTTCGAAGCCTTCCCGCACAATGGTCATTTCGGATATGTAGCGTTTAGGGCGGGGTTCTGACATTGCGAGAACCCGTTCTCCGAGAGGTATGAACATCGGGGGCGCGAGTTTGCTGCCGGATGAAATCCATCCCTCTGTTGGATCACTACCGGGCGTGGAGATCCGTATGCGGGCTGCGGGCACAGCATCGTCGGGAGAAGACCAAGGCGCATCGGCTGACCAATCAAGGACTTCGACATGGCTATCTCCGATTTGTCCGGCTGAACCGGGTTCCAGGGCAATTGGCGGCTCTCCCGCCATCTCTGTGTAGGCACCGGTTTTGGAGTCGATAAGCCTCAGTTCGGGTGGGTAGAATTCCACTTCAAACGTGTGCAAGTGGATCGCGAAAGGCAGTTCCCGTGTTTCTCCCTTGTGGTTACCATACCAAACCAGATCATCCTTTCCGACCCACACATCCATCCGGATCAGGTCTCCGGTGCCGAAGAGTCCGGCGCCTACTGTGATGGCCACTCCCAGATGATTGATGAGAAAGAGGGCGGAGGCGTCCAGTCGCTTGCCGAGTCGGTGCAGCACTCCCCACCAGAGATTTGCGACCAGAAGCAACAATGCGAAAACAAATGGGGGAGCCCGCAACACCCGCTGGTAGATAGGGCCAGCCCGCTGGGTATCGACTTGGGGAAAGTAGCCCAGAAAACCACCCCAAATCAGAAGCACAATAAGCGTGGTGATTGCGAGATGGCGTCCTCCAAGCACCGCTGCGATCGGGTGCTTCCGAACGCTCAGGTATATCCCTGTGGTGATTGCGACGAAGAAACAGGCGGATGCGGCACTGTCGGGATAAGCTGGAGCGGGCATCCCCCTGCCTTCAAACACCAGATCAAGGGCAAGCCCGGCCAAGGTGACGGCCGCAGCAATCGACACTGCTCTGAATGTGGGTGGTGGCGTCGGCCTCAAGGCTGATAGCGGGGAGCCCCGGCGGTGAGAACGGGAGGCAGAGCGGCCTCACGTTGAGCTGCGGCTTGGTCCCACTTCGGGAAGAGTTCCTCGCGTTGTTTTTCCTTGGTTTCGCGAATCTGATCCATATCCAGGCCGATCCAAGCCTGAGCCTTTGCCTTGGTGGAAATGTCCGGCAGGGTCACCGGCTCATTCACTCCGTGGGCGAATAGCACCCGCGTGATGGCATGGCGGGCCAGCTCAGCTTTCTGAATCGCGTTGCCAAGCACCCGGCTGGCTTCTGTTGGAGAGTGAAAACCCGCGCCATTCGCGGCCGAAACCCAGTCCCATCTCCACTGGGATTGACGGATCAGTTGCAGGACTTCCTTCATTTCGGATTCCGTCGCTCCCGCATCCCACGCTGCTTTGGCTTCGATGTGGGCTTTTGCGAGGGATTGCTCGACAAGCAACATCAATTCCATGACGCGGGCTTGCCGCTCATAGACGTCGCGTCTGAGGTCGGCCTCGCTTTCGCGGTGGCAGACGGCGCACGAACTGGAGATGTCGGCCAGCGGGCTCCGCATGTGGTGGTTGGTGAACTTCTGTGCGCCTTCGCTGCGGTAGGGCATGTGGCAGTCGGCGCAGGATACCCCGCGCTGGGCATGCACACCCGTCATGAATGTTTCGTAGTCAGGATGCTGGGCCTTGAGCATGGGCGCGCGGCTGAGGGAGTGGGTCCAATCCGAAAACTCCATTTCGTCGTAGTAGGCTTCCATTTGCTCGGCCGTAAATCCCTTGTCCCAAGGGAAGGTGAGGTATTTCCCGTCTCCTTTGAAGTAGTATTCGACATGGCATTGGGCGCAGGCGAGTGAGCGCATCTCCTGATGGGAGGCTTGATTGACGTCTTCTCCGCTTCGCTGGAACGCTTCGATCAGTGCCGGACGCGTGATGCGCAGATGCATACTCTTTGGGTCGTGGCAATCCTGGCACCCGATGTGGTTGACGATCTCATGCCCGAGGTCGAGGAAATTGGCCTTGTAGAACTCGGCGGGTCCGATATCGGCCATGACGCGGGGAACATCGGTGGATTTGCAGGTCCAGCAGGTTCCCGGGAGTGTGGTCGTGGTGCGCAGGGTTTCGCGGATGTCATTAACCGCATGGTAGTGTCCGCGGCCTTGTTTGTAATCGCGGGAGAATGAGTATCCTGCCCAGAGGATGACGCGTTCCGGGTGTTTTTCAAGGTAGTCGACCTCCGCCGAGCCGGCGTGTTCGCTTTTGAAGTCGGTTTCCCGGGTTTTGAGGTAGCTCTCATATTGACGGGGAAAGTTCACTCCCCAAGCCGCATTGCGCGGCTCCCATTCGGCGATGGGCTGAACGAGATCCACCCGGTATGATTCCTGCCTGCGTTCGATGATGGAAGCGGCGAGGAGCCCGATGGCAAATACGCCTGCCGTGGTGGCTAGAAAGAGGAGCCAGCCGATCCAGGGTCTTTGTTCGACAGTGTCAATGAGTCTTTTCATGGGTATGCGATAGAGTGGATGAGGTGGAATTTACTGCAATCCAGGTTCAGGAGTGGTGGATGCCGCCGGTGCGTTGAGTGCGTGAGAGTCAATGTATCCGCTTAGCCAAGTAGGAATGGCGGGTTGAAGTTGGGGGGTGTGGGCGTGGGGTGCTGCCGCGAGGCTGTTGACCCTGCCGTGTGGAATTTCGCGGTGGCATTCCCAGCAGCGCCGTCCATCCCCATGTGCGGCCCATCCTTCTACTCCGGCCATGGTTGGCGCCATGAGATCCTGATGGCAACGCACGCAGTTTTCCTGAACAACATTTTTCCCGGGTTGGTGCATCCGGATCACCTGAGGTTCCATCCGGAAGGTAAACATGAACGCATGCCGGCTTCCGTCCTTTGCCTTGTAAGCATACTTGCGGAAGAAGTTGTCGTGCGGGACATGGCAGTCGTTGCAGGTCGCCACTCTTGAGTGGCTGCTGTGCTGCCAAGTGGCATACTGCGGCGCCATGATATGGCAGTTTACGCAGGTCGCCGGCTCATCGGACAGATAGGAGGATGCCCGCGAGATATGGACCGTCATCAGCCCAACTCCGCAAAACAACCCGAGCACCAGAATAACCGGAAGATTCCACCGTTTGGGAGGGCGTAGAAACTGAAGAATGTCGCGGACGATGGAGGTGAGGGACGTCATGCCGGTTTGTGGGGCATTCGAGGTTCCGGTTGAGGATGTTGATGCTGCGACATATCCGCAAATGAATCAAGCTTCGTTTCCGCTAGAAACCGCATGGCATTGTCATGAAGCGAATTGATCGAATCATGCAGTGGACAAGGTTCGCGGTTTCCGCACCATCCGGGTCCGAATGGGCAAACATCCGGCATACGGGGATCCTCGAAACACTGGACAATGTCGAGCAG
>JAFGAQ010000067.1 GCA_016933595.1 Opitutales bacterium
CAGTTCTTTTTTCCGATGGTGGTGCATCGCACCCTGAAATCGAGAGCCTTGTCGGTCGGTTTGGAGTCCGTGTCTTCTGTGTTGGGATTAAAGAGTTTGTTAGGTTCGCCGGTGGTGGTTCGCTGCAGGCGTCCAAGTGCATGATCGGGTGAACCCGCCCGCAAGGCCCGTTCGTGTAGCTGTCTCCGGAACGGGGCAATACATTGTTGGTAATCCTGAGGAAAAAGAATTGCCATCTTGCAGGGGCTGTTGTTGATATCGCGAAACGCGCAAACGATCAGAATGAAAGTATTGGTTACAGGCGGAACAGGATTCACTGGAAAAGCTCTTGTCAGGCGGTTGCTGGATGAGGGGCATGATGTGGTGGCTCTTGACTACAAGGAAGGTCTGAAAACAGACGAGATCCGGACATGGGGCGCCAAAGTCGTCATCGGTTCTGTGACCGACCGTGACATTGTCGAGCAGGCGATGGAAGGTGTCGAAGTGGTTCACCACCTGGCGGCAGCTTTTCGTGAGCTCAACGTGGACAATTCTTTTTACGACGAGGTGAACGTTGGTGGCACCCGTAATGTGGTCGATGCTGCATGGATGCATAAGGTAAGGAAGTTTGTTTACTGCAGCACCTGTGGCGTGCACGGCAACATTGATCATCCTCCAGCCGGGGAAGACGCACCCATTCAACCAGCGGACTACTATCAGCGCACCAAATACGAGGCGGAACCGATCGTTGCGGAGTATCACGCCAAAGGTTTGGAAACCGTAATTCTCAGGCCCGCGGCGATCTATGGTCCGGGTGATCCGGAACGTTTTCAAATGATATTCCGGCGGGTGGCAAAAGGGTCATTTCCCATGTTTGGAAATGGCAAGACATTCTATCATCCCTTGTATATTGACAATCTGGTCGATGCTTTCATGGCTTGTATGGCACCCGGTGTGGGTTCCGGCGGAGTTTATCTGATCGCGGACGAGCATTACTACCCGATTTCCGCGATTGTGGAGAAGGTTGCGGCTGCGTTGAATGTGCCTTCCAAAATCCAATACTATCCGGTGTGGCCGCTGGTGGTGGCAGGGCACATTTGCGAAAAAATCTGCAAGCCTTTCCGTGTCACCCCGCCGATCTTTCCCCGTCGAGTGGATTGGTATCGGCAGAACCGGGCGTTCAAGATTGACTCAGCCAAGCGCGACCTCGGGTATGCCCCGAAGGTGGATTTGGATGAAGGACTCCGGAGGACTGCGGAATGGTATTTGAAGGAAGGATACATTTCTTTGGATCCCTCCCTCAGCCAAAAGAACTCCTAGTTTTCGGCGGAGTGCAACCCTCCCGATCCGGCGATGAACCGGATATTGCCTGAGGAAGGATTTCCCGGATCGGTGCGACTGCAATTCCAGAGGCACGCTCCGCAATGGATGCATTTTTCGCGTTCGAACATCGGGACGCCCCCTCCGTCAGGATTGACCTGAATCGCCTGGCCGGAGCACGCTTCAATACAGATCCTTGCCTTGCAGTCCATGCAGAGCAGAGGATCCTTGAATTTCACATGATCCTCGTAACCCGGGTTGGCGGCTACTTTCCCGCCGATCAGCAGGGCATCCTGCTGCGACACCAGAAGCTTTCCGTCAAATGATATGGATGGCCATCCCAGGCGGTCCATGAAAGCATCATGGATTGGAAGCGCTTTACGTGCACATTCCTCAAGAATGGATTCGACTTCCTGTTTTGGAATAAAGCGGCTGTAGTATTCGAGCGCATCCGGGACCTGCTGGAACGGTGTCTTGGACTTGGCAGGCCAAAAGATGCGCCCGTTTGTGAGTCCGGCAAGCCCGGTTCCCATCATGCCGCGGATAAAACCTTTCTGGAAGCCATCCCTCGCATTCTTGGCTGCCTTCGCTTCGTTTTGCAGCCAGCTATCCCTGCGGCTTTTGACGTAAGTTGCTTCGAGGTGTTCCTTTGTGAACGGTTTATTCTCTTTAAGCAGTTGGAAAACTGCATCCGCGAGCAGGGAACCGGTCTTCCATGCTTCATCGACTCCTGAATTGGTGAGGACATTGGTGCTGCCTGAGTTTTCGCCGATCCGGGCGTATCCGTTGCCGACGAGGTAAGGTTCCCCGTGTAGGCCCCATTCTCCAAGTGTCTTGGCTCCCCAGCTCTTGAGGGTGCCGCCTTTCAGGTATTGCCAAAGGTAGGGATGCTGCATCCAGTGCTGTAAATACCGGTAGGCGGTGCGGCCTGGGCTGTCGAACCAGGACGGAACAAATATCCCAAGCGAAGCTATGCCGTCCGGATACACATACAGGTAGCCGAAGATTTCGGGTTCTGGAAATCCAATCGTATGGAGTACGGTTCCGGGTTTCAGCGGGCAGTCAGCCGGAAGTTCCACCATCGCTTTCATGCCCACTGCCCAGTCGTTACGAACCTTGCCTTCCGGCAGTCCGAAATGAGCATCCAATTGGGAGCTCACCGCCCCGACCGGGCCGTCGCCGACAACCGTGAGAGCGGCGTGAATATCGGCACCCGGCGAGAAGTCATCTTGAGGGGATCCATGTTTATCCACCCCTTGATCCATCATGCGGACGCCGCAAACCGTATCGCCCTCCATCAAGGCGGAAGCGACGGGAGATGCCGGCCATATCTGGGCGGTCCCCCTGCCCATGATATCCTGTGCAACCCATGAGCAAAACTGCCCAATACTGAAAACGTATCCCGGATGTTTTTCGAGGAATGGGGGAATCCACGGCAGATGAAACGCCAGTTCTTTGTTCCGGAAGGGCATTACGAGTTTTTCCAGCGCTTTCAGCGTTCCAGACTTCCGGGATGCCCCATGGGGGTCGAACAGATAGGCCACCTTTTCTCGGGAAACCGGAGCAGCGGTTGGGACCATGGCCGGATCAAAGTCCGGCAGGGTTTCCCGGATAGCCCTTCCCTTGGTAACCACACCCGAAACCCCGAAACCAACGTCGTCGGCCCGCTCATAGCACAATACCTGAAGCGGCATTCCCGGCATCACCCGGCTTTCACAGGTGGTTGGATCCTGTTCCATGTGCATGGATAGGCGTTTGAGAAAACCGGCTGTGGCCGGGCCGAAGCCCACGCAGGCGATGTCCACATCCATGACGGGTCTCAGGGAGTCATCCATGGTATTGATCCAGTAGCTTAAGAGTTGACGGTGAAAGTGCCAAACCGGAGGGTGATCAGGCCGGGTAATCCAATGCTTCCGGAATCATCACTCCGGTAAGGGCTTCAGATGCGGAGTCCTTGGCCATGCGGAAACCAGCGGCTGACCACAGCATGTCGCATTGTGCCTTTTGGAAGGCTTCGAGTGCTTCGTCGGTACCGGTTGCGTAGCCCAGGACCAGTTCTCCGCATAGCCTGCTGATTTCCCCTACGGTTCTGAGGATCTGGGTTTTGCACAGATCCGCGTAGAAACCGAGGTAATCCGGCAGGTTCTCCGAAAGAACCGGATTATCGGGTCCTTTGTTTTTCAGTTCCACCACATCATCGACCAGGAAGCGGCTGGCCAAAATCCAGCAGAGGGCATCTGCGAGCTGGAAGGTGATCCCCTGCCGCTTGTTATGGTAGAGCTTCTTGCCGTTTGCATCGGAGTGGGAGTTGAGGTAATCCAGTGCCTGCATCCAAAGCCCCATGGCATTGGCGAGCGCGATGGTTCCGAGCTCCGGCCACTCTTGGCTGATTTGTTCGAGTTGCCCGATCCAGAGTCCGAATTCTTTCGCAAAAACCGGACTGGAAACCGCCAACGTGAGGTGACGGCGTTGCACCGCTTCCGGTCCTTCGTACGTCGCTTCGAGCTGGCAATCCATCCATTTTTGTCCGAGGAAGCCCGGGCAATCCTCAGTCGTGCCGTATCCGCCCATGAGTGTGACGGCTTCGCGCATCATGGTCGCCCCATAACCGGTGTTCCAGAGTTTTGTTGCGGGATTGAGGATATTTGCCCTGGCATCTCCCAGTCCATACTGCACAAGGATATCCTCGCTGAGGGCTTGGAAGCGATTGGCGTCCCGTTTGGCTTCGGGAGCGTAAAGCAGTTCGAGGTATTCGAGGATTTCCGCTTCCTTTTTGCGCAGAGCGATAAACTGTTTCTTTCCTGTGATGCCTTCCTTTTCGCAGAACCGGTCCTTTTCGCGTTCGATAGGATCAAATCGATCGGCTTCCCGTGCGGCGGCAAAACCAAGAGAGGCCCCGGCTTCACCAGTTGCCCAGACGTCGAGAAGGCGCTGGGTCGTATCTTCATTCATCTGGAGTCCAAGGTCAAACCTTGGACTGCCTTCACCGGACTCCCCTCCGCGGAAGCGCTGACGCTGATAGCGCAGAACCGGTTCGATGGCCGAGAGCAGCTTGGCGGATGTCATCAGGCCGACCGGGATACGGGTCCGGTGGAAAACTGCGGCGATGACTTCACTGTGGGCGAACTGCGGGACAATAACCCCATCCTCAACTTTGTAGCCTCCGATGATTCGACTGGCGGGCACCTTGAGGCGGAACACAGGATCCCGTGTGGACGAAAGCTGATGCACCAGTTTGAGGGTGGGTGATCCGCGATCATACACTCCTTCGTCTCCTTCCTCAAGGATCACCATGCAGGAGCCCTTGATGCGCGCGTCATCACTGTCTACCGCAGCTGTGACGAAATTGGCGAAATCCATGTTGGTGATGAAGCGACCGCGCTTCTCCACTTCGAGAATGGGCTCTTTTCCGTCCTCCCATTCGACGATGCGCACTTTGCCGCTCAACACTCCGGTATCCACTCCGACAAACGGGAGGGGTTCGGTGAGGGCGAAGGCTCCCCTCCATGGATTGCCCTCGGAGAGAGAGGCTTTTCCCATATAGAAATTGCGTTGTGCATCGGTACCCTTTTCATGGATTGGTGCGAGCGCGAGGTTTCCTGCGAGCGAGCAGGTGGCGGATCCGGCATCGACCCAGGAGAGTTCAAACGCGACCAACGCCATGGCGAGGTTCTTGGGGCCCTGAATGAATCCGCCCTGTTCCGGATCCATGTAAAGTGCGGTGAGACCCGAAGCGTCGAAAGCCTGAAGCAATTCTTCTTTTCGGGGTGTCCACTCGTGGTTATTGCGCTCACCCTCCGCCACAAGCCGAGCAACTGTCCCGCGGGCAACTTGCCGGGCGGACTGAACCGCCATCTGCAGATCGTAACGATCAGAGAAACGCCACATGATCTGGCGGATGTCATCGGTGGGAAGTGTCGGTAGCTTGCTCATGTCGAAAGTGCGTGATGCAGATGAATGGGTAAACAGATTCAGGATTGCGTTGGGTGTTTTTCCCGAAAATGCCAGAATGAGGCACTCAGAGGAAACCACGTGAGATGCCGTCAGAAAAATGGCTAATCGGATAGGCGTCAACCTTCTGTTTTGCTTATACCAAAGGATGGTCCGGGTAATTGTGGACCGGCATGAAAGCGGACGAGCGGGATCCGGTCAGGTATCCGTTTGATCCGGAGTTCTTCCTGTGGAGCAGACAGCGGGGGGGGGAGAGGCTGGATCATCCGTGTTCCGCGCGCCAGAAGTCTCATCCCAGCTCCTCTTGGTGGCGGCAAGGAACACATCTTCGAGGTCCGGCTCGTTGCGGTAGCACTCCTTCAGTTTGAGACAAGGCTGGGATACAATCGCCGAAATAATCGCATGCCCGAGGTCATCGGGCGACTCGGCCGCCAGTTTGACCAGGTGGAAACCCTCTTCATCCGCAGGGTCGGTCCCCACTCTTTTCAGGCTGGCGTGAATGGATGGAAGAATGGAATCGATCTGCCGGATCTCGCCTTTGAGCTTGAGGTGGTAGGATGCCCCGAGAGAGTAGCGTTTGCGCATCTGGGAAAGCGTTCCCGACGCTACGATTCTGCCCCGGTTGATGATGAGGGAGCGATCGCAACAAGTGTCGATTTCGTGCAGGATGTGACTGGATAGGATCACCGTCATGCGACCCCGCATGCGATCGATAAGGTTGCGGACTGCACGGATCTGGTGGGGATCCAGTCCGATGGTCGGTTCATCCATGATCACGACCTCCGGCTGGGCCAGAAGCGCGTCGGCGATGCCGACACGTTGGCGGAATCCTTTGGAGAGTTTGCCAATCTGCCTGCGGGCGGCTTTGTTTTTGAGGTCGCAAAGATCCATGATCTCGTCGACTCGATGCCGGATCTCCCGCCCTGGAACCCCTTTTATACTGGCGCGGAACTGCAGGTATTCCTGCACAAGAACGGCCTCGGGAAGAGGGTTGTTTTCCGGCATGTATCCGATGCGGGTCTTGATCTCATCGGGGAAACGGGTGACGGATAGGCCCGCAATGAAGGCCGAACCCGAAGTCGCGGGAAGAAGGCCGGAAATGATGCGCATGAGGGTGCTTTTGCCCGCACCATTTGGGCCAAGCAACCCTACCACTTCACCCTTGCGGATGACGAACGAGACCTCCGATAATGCTGTCAGGCGTCCATACTGACGGGTCAGGTTAATGGCTTCGATGCTTGGAGTGTCCACGGTTAAATGTATTGGGGATTGGCCTTGTAAGTGAGGCTTCAGGGGATCCTGCCCTCGTCGTAGTCGATAAGATCGGCAAAGGTCATGAGGTCTGCCCGTTCGGAGACCCCCATGGATTGTTTGAGCTCAGCGATTTTTTCCTGTCCGGTCTCGCTGAGTCCGGTTTGGCAAAGCTTTTTGTTCCATTCCGCGACGCGCAGGTCGGTGGGTAGGAGCGCGTTGAGCCGGCTTTCGAGTTCCTCATCGGATCCGCTATCGCTCACGGCGGCGATCACATCCTGGGGCTCGATTCCAAGGTGCATGCACAGGAAAAGGTCAAAGCCCTTTGTGAAGTTGCGCTGGTAGCTTGCAGGAAGTCCGCCGTTGAGGTGCTTGCGGATCTTGGCGATGAATCTTGGAAGGTAAAGGAGTCCGTTGGAATGGGGAATGTAGGGCGACGGCAGGTCAGTGAGAATGGCCCCGGTCGGGCCGTCGGCTGTTCCGGCGAATTGCTTGCGGTAATCCATGCTCATGGACAATCGATGGTGGAATATAGCGCTTGGGTCAAGCGTAGGGCTCAATGCTTCCCTTACAAACAGAAAAGAGTGTCCAGTTCTCCTTTTGCGCTACTTCTGGGATGACGGTTCCGCTTGCGATAATCTGGCGGCCTCGTGAGAAAGCGCTCCAGGCCTGTTGTTGGCGCGCGGGGTCGAGGTCGGTGAACACGTCGTCGAGAAGGACGACCGCCTTTTGTTGGAGCTTTGTTTCGAGCAAGTCCAGTTGGGCAAGTTTGAATGCAAGGATGAAAGTGCGCTGTTGTCCCTCGGATCCGAAGTTGCGTGCGTTTGAACCGTCGACGGTGAAAACGAAGTCATCCCGGTGGGGCCCGATTGAGGTTGAGCCGGACAGGGTGTCGCGGGATTCGGCTTTACTGAGAAGTGTGTTGAATGCCTCCGGATCAGGAAGGCTGCAGGATGGCTCGTAGTTGATCGAAACGTTTTCCGCTCCGGCCGCAAGGTGTTGATGGATCGGGTTGAGAACCGGAAGGAGCGCGTTCATCCATTGGCGCCGTCCTTCGACCAGTTGGTATGCTGCGGGGGCCATGACCTGGGAAAACGCGCGGACCACGGATGACCCGGATGCGTTTTTGAGCGCCTGGTTGCGGGCGCGCAGTGCCTTGTGGTATGTGCTGAGAGCTTCCAGATACTCAAGGTCCATCATGGACAGGAAAAGATCCATGGCCCTTCTGCGATACTGCGGGTCCCCTTTGATCCATTGCGCGTCTTCCACATTGAAGGCCAATGTGGGAAAGGTTCCGATGTAGTCCGCGAGACGCGTGACGGGGTTTCCATTCACCAGAATGCGCTTTGAGCGGGGTTGGATGCGGATCTCGACTTCATCGGTTTTTCCGGAATCACTGCGAATCCTGAACCACAATCCCGCTTCGGGTGATCCTTTGCGGATCAAGGGGAGGGTGTCGGAAGTGCGGAAAGAGCGGAGGGTTCCCACATAAGCGATGGCCTCCAGGAGATTCGATTTGCCTTGTCCGTTCGATCCCGCGAACAGGACCGGAGTGGCCCCGTCCAACGCAACACTGAGTTGTTCGATGTTCCGGAAGCAATGCAGGTTGACTTGCTCAATTCGCATGGAGGGACGGGCTTGTTTTTGATCCGGAGCTTCAGTCGATTTCGATGACTTCCGATAGTCCCGATTGGGTGTGAACGAAACCGGCGGCTGTGTCCTGTATCGCATCCAGCAGGGCTTGCCAGTCTTCCGGGCTGTGACCGCGCATGCCACTGATCCGCAGCGCGCGGGCGGCTATGGACGGGTCGACTCCAAGTGCGTCGAGGACATGGGACCCCGTTTGCGCGGAAGAACATGCGGAACCGGAGCCGATGAGAAACCCGCGTTTCTCGAGCTCGATGATCCAGTCCGTTCGGCTACCATGGGGTGGCGCGAAGGCGATCGTGTTCCAGAGACCGGGTAGCGATTCACCAAAGATGGATACGCCGGGGATCCTTTTCTTGAGCTCATGAATCCAGCTTTGTTTTTGGGTCTGGCGGACGAATACTTCCTCCTCGTCCAATTGAGCGGCGGACTCGAGGGCACGTGCCAGTGCATGAATTGCCGGGTAATCCCCGGTGCCACTGCGTATGCCGTGTTCCTGTCCTCCACCACGTTGGCCGGTGACCGCCCAGAATTTTCCTGATACTTTGAGGATTCCGATGCCCTTGGGCGCTCCGAACTTATGACCGGAGCAGCAAAAAAAATCAACATCCCTGAGACTGAGGAGGGGCATCTTTCCTATCCACTGGGCCATGTCGGCGAAGAAAGGGACTCCGGAGTGGCGACAGATTCGCGCATAGTCGATCCAAGGGAGAAGGGTTCCTGTCTCATTGTTTGCCGCTATGGCGATGACGAGGCATGGAGACACTCCGTTTTTTTGCATCCCGGAGAGGGTTTGTTGGAAGTCGGAAACGGGCAGGGTTGGGTTGAAGAAACGGACCCGGCCTGGAAAATGCAGTTTGAGGGATTCCCTCACACAGGCATGCTCCATGGATGAACACAGCACATGCCCTTGGGGGTTCCCGCGGGCGCAGGATGCGATGATGATGTTTGCCGCTTCGGTTGCCCCGGAGCAGAACACGAGCGCGGATGAATCAATGCCCAGCAGATCCGCGATCAGACCCCTTGACTCCTCTATCTGAGCTCTGACTTTTGCGGACGTGCGGGTGGGACTGGACGGATTTGTCCATGCTGTGTCCTGTGCCTCATTCCATGCCACGCGGGCTGTGTGGGTCATGGGTACCGTTGCGTTTGCATCGAAATAAAGCATGGGCGCGCAGGGACAATAACTTACTCAGGAAGTTGAATGACCTGTCCCGGTTTCAGGTCATTGATGTCTTTCAGGAGCGTCCTGTTCTTTTCAAAGATTGCCTGCACCCGGTCCGGGCGGCCGTAGAAGCGCATGCTGATGCGATAGAGGGTGTCTCCTTTTTCGACAGTGTAGCTTCGTGCGGTTGGGTTTGCGTGGGGTGGCTGGCTACGGGCCGAAGGTTGTTGTGAAGCGACCCGTTCAGGCTGGATGTTCGGGGCAGCGGTTGGTGCCGTGGTTTGGGTGGATTGGGCCGGCTGTTGGTTTTGTGTAGCCGAAAGAATCGCCAGTTGGCCCTTCAGTGTGTTGTTCTCGGTTGCGAGTCGGCGATTGTCTTTCTCCAGGCGGTCGATGGTGTCAAGGAGATCCGCTTGATCAAGGGCATTCCGGAAAGGGTTTCCTGGAAGTTGCGAAGCATAGAGTCTTTTCGCTGACAGGATCATATCCTCTACCATGGGAGCCTCGCGTGAGTCGGGTTTCTGTTCCAGATACTGCTGGAGGTGATATATGGCCCGGATCGGATTTTTTTTGTGGTGGAGAAAGATAGCCCCAAGCTCCAAGTGGGATTCGGGTGCGGAGGGCCTTTTGTGGATGACCTTTTCAAAAAGCGCGATGGCTTTGTCCGGATTTCCCTCCCTCATGCGTTGTTTGGCGGTGACGTAGGATGGGTCCAAGGTCTCCTCAACCAGTGTTTTGCGTTCGTGCGGGCATCCCGCCCCGAGAAGGGCAAGAAAGGCAAACAGCATGGCAAAACAGACGGGTTTCATTTCGAGCTTATTGAACGGATGGCAGCTGAGGGGTCAATGGTGAAGCTTGCTGGTGGTGTTCATGTCACTTGGGCTGTCGTATGTCATGGGCCGTCTGTTCGCACCCACGGCAGAGCACGGATGCGCTCAAAGTTTCCCATGGCGAGCTGTTGCCAGAGGTTAATCACCTCATCGGGTTCGAGTCTTTTGAGAACATAAATGGAGTCGGCCTCACCGGGGATCTCAAGAATGGCTGTGCCTTTTCGGGTTGCCGCTATTGCCCAGCCGCTCCCGTGGGTCAACACCGCTTCCGGAAAGGCATCATCATCGTTTGTGGAACGTTTCCGGAGTTCTTTTAATACCGCAACCATCGTTTTGTGATCCGGATTCAGGCGGGTTACTCCTTTGGTGTCTGTGATCTGATAGCTCATACGTCCACTCGTTGCGATCCCCAGAATACGCAGGTTTTGGGTATTTCCGCAACTCCTATGGGATTCGTATCGGGGGATGCCTGACTCCAGCTGGGTCAGCGGCCTTGGGCCTCTTATTCGTGCTTCAACTCAATTCCCGAAAACGGTGCTTTCTGGTAGTGAACCAATTCGATGGTCGTCAAGAGCCGGTAGGATGGTGTCACTTGTAGCAACCCCTTGATCCCGTCGGTGGTGTACATGTAAGGTGGGCAATAGGCTTTTGCGGTTGTTCCGTCTGTGCCGGTGATCAGCAGTTTTTCCGTATGCGGAATTCCTTCGCCCTCATTTGGGGTGATTTTGGCAATGGATTTCCACTTAATTTCCATCATGCTGCTGTTGCGTTCGAAATCGAGGGTTTCGCTGGGTTGATCGCCGAGCCAGCATGCGTTTTCGTTGAGTCTGGATTTGGAGAATGCCGCTTGCTCAATCAAGAACCTGGAACCATCCCGTTTGGTGACTTCGGCGACATGCGTGCCCCACTGTTTGGCGGAGTAGGTCGGTAGTGTGTCGTGCATGAAATCGATTTCGATCAGGCCATCCGCCTTGCCAAATGCCTCGCTCAGGTCAAAGGACACCTCCCCGAGACTGCTATTGCCAAGGAAATACCCCCAGGTTCCTCCCTTGAGAGTGGTCCCATCTCCCAGATACACGGTGGCGATGAGGCTCTGATTGTTATACCATGGGTCCTCGTAGTCGACGGGCCCGAACTGGATCCGGTCGATGATCGCGAATGGGAGTTGCACGCTGTAAGGGTGGTCGGGACGCCCGATTTTCAGCTCGAGCATATCCTCTTCCCATTCGACCGTGGTGGGAGTATCCGTCCGGATTCTGGAACCATGGGCATGGCTTACCACCTTGCGGTAGAATTGATCCAATTTTGTTTCGTCGCCGTTCTGATATCTCAGGATTACGGTAGTCTTGTTGGCGGTTTTCAAGGGCTGCCCGCAGGATGCGGCGACAAGAACAAAGGCTCCCAGTAGTGTACGCCCAAGGATGTTGATGGAGGTTCGTTGTTTCATGATGGTGTGTGGTTTTGGAGGAGTAGTGGAATACAATCCGGAGTCGAACGACCCGAGGATAACAGTGTGGTTCAGTTGTCTGGGCAATCCAGTCTTCATCTCATCTTCGGGACGAGAGCTGGCATAGCTTGGAGGTGGCATTTCTCCAGAGTGCCTCAAGTGGACCGTGCTTGAAGTGTCGGATCCACATTTGGGAAAAGGCCCACTGGATTACAATCAGGCCAAGGCCAAGGCATGCGGCCGATGCGAATCCAATGCGTCCGGCCAATCCGAGTCCAGCTGGCCCGAAGACGAAGACTCCAACCGCAGAGTGGAACATGTAGTGTGTGAGGCTCATCCGCCCGAAGGATGTGAATTGCGTGAGAAAGGTTTGTATGCTCCCAAACTGTATCCACAATACTATGAACAGAGAAACGTATGTTCCAGCTAGAAAGAAACAGAACAAATGATTGAGATAGAGGTCTGAGGATGCCGTAAGGCTTTCGGAAAGCGCCAGTGTTTCCAAGTACCGGCGGATTATATACAAGACACTGGCGGAAAACAGGAAGAACGCAAGACTCAGAATCCACTTGACCGCATTATTGCTCAATAAGACCTTGTGGCGGCCCAGATAGAGGCCAAGAACGAAGAGTCCGGCGGTTTGGGTTATGAATCCCTCGTTCCAGCGATTGACGAAAACGGTGAGTATGGAAGTTGCCCAGGATGCTTCCATGGAACCCGATGGGTGCGGAAGGGTTTGATAAGATACCTCGGCGGAAAGAGATTCTGCAGGTGAAGCCAACTGAAGGATAATCATCAGAAGTTGGAAAGGATGGATCAACAGGAAGACTGCAGAGACGAGTAGAATGCGGGTCGATATTCGGGAACCAATCAGAAGAATTGGGCTGAGCACCGCATAGGTAATGAGGAAGTCTCCATAATAATAGAGGTTGTGTGTCAGCGCAAATCCGAGCAGAAGCAGCGTGCGGTATCCGAATTTGTTTGTGAAGGCGGTTGGTTCCGAAGCCATCCGTTCCTGACTGAGGGAGAAAGAAACTCCAAAAATCAGGGAAAAGATACTATACATTTTCCCGACGAGGAAAAAGGTCGCCATTTTGAAGGTCCACGTATCAATAGCGGTGGTTTGCCGTTGGTCGAAGGCGTGATCGAAAGGAAGCTGAAAGTGAAGGACGAAATGCACCAGAATGATTCCTGTCAGCGCGAATGCGCGAAGGCTATCAAGATACTGAATGCGTTCGGGAGGTTTATATGGGCGGGCTGATGCTGGAGACTGTCGCACAGGCTTGAATCCGCAAAGTACGCGAAATCAAGTCAGGATGCAAGGGAGCGGATCAATTTGAGGATTTGCACAAAGACGGGGGAGGCGATGCGCATAACCCCGTGGATTCTTGCTGTTGGAATGAAGATGTTCACGATCGCCAGACACCCCAAAAGGGTTTGATTTTCATCCGAATACTTCCGGGGTGAGGAGAAATAGGCCAAAGCCAGCAAGACAATCGGGAATCCGTAACTCAGTGACCGGGAGATATCCAACACAAAGTAGCAGCTGGTTGTGAAGAGGCATAGGTAGATTAATACGAGAAGGGATGCCAGTTTGCGTTGCGAGAAGAAGAGGATCGGAATATAAGCGAAAACCGCAAGCCAGTAGGATTCGAACGCAGACCAGAACCCTGGATACATGTAGGAGGTCTCGTGGCAGAAGATGACCCCGGGACCAACCCCACCGGTGGGAACGGTGAAGTCGAAAACGTGAACCATGCTCCATCTTACGATGCCCCAGCCAACGGCTCCAAGGGTGAGGGCTGTTGCTTTGAGGATAAGTGGACGAATGGGAATGGTTTTGAATTCAAGAGCACATCCACTGTGCTTGTGCCAATACCAAAAGAACAGAAAAGGGATCGAAAGGAGGGAGCGTTCATCCCCGAGTGATGA
>JAFGAQ010000435.1 GCA_016933595.1 Opitutales bacterium
GGAACTCCCTGGGCAGGAAGTTTTTTTTATCATGGTGCAATCCACCATGGCCGATGGTCCCCATGAATGAATGGTGACGACAAATCATTGAGTCGGAGTCCTCAAAACCGGATTTGTTCAAACGTTATTGTCCGTATTAGAATCGAGCCAGTTCAGTACCTGTCTTAGGTCTTCTTATGTGGAATGGTGGATTCCGTGTCGCGGGAATTTTGGTTTTGCCATTCGAAGGCATCTCCTTTGAATAAGCAGCCTCAACCCACCTTCAACATGACATCTATCCTTGAATCTGTCCAGAATGCCCGCGAATCGGGTGCGCTCCTCTCCTCAAGTGCTTCTGCCATTGAAGAATGGCTCTCACGCAATTTCCTCCCTGAGTGGGCGGTTTCAAGCCTCCGCGAACTGGTGGAAGCTTCCGAATGGGAAGAGCTCAACAACCGTTTTTTCCAGAGCATGACTTTTGGAACCGGCGGTATCCGAGGTAGAACGCAGAGCACGAAGGTTACGCTGAGTGAACGAGGCAATGCATCCGATGGGGAGGCTCCGGAGCATGCCGGGGTGGGAACGAACCTGCTGAACGACTTCAATATAGCCCGTGCGACGATTGCGCTTTTTCGTCATACGAAAGGATATTTGCAAAAAGAAGGTCGTGGGCACGAAATCCCCGGTTTGGTGATCGCCCATGACGTGCGGCATTTCTCGCGGCATTTTTGTGAGCTTTGCGCATCGATTTGGAGTCAGTTGGGCGGCAACTCCTTCATATTTGACGGACCGCGATCGACGCCGCAGTTGAGTTTCTCGGTGCGCTACCTCAGGGTTCACACCGGTGTGGTGATTACAGCGAGTCACAACCCTTACCACGACAACGGATTCAAGGCCTATTTTGAGGACGGAGGGCAGGTGGTTTCGCCGCATGCTGAAGAAATCGTGGAAGAGTTTGGGAAGGTGGCTCTCGAAGAGCTGCCTCCATTCCTGAAAAAGGATCTGGCCCGTGTTGTGGTTTTGGGAAAGGCCCCGGAGGATGCATACCGCGCAGTGGTCAAGCGTTCCTTGATTCACAGTGGCATCATTTCCGAACAGAAGCCCCATATCGTGTTTACCCCGATTCACGGGACGGGTGCCATCATGAGTGTTCCGGTGATGCGGGAATGCGGGGCACGCGTGGATGTGGTGGATGCGCAGATGCGAATGGATGGGAATTTCCCAACGGTTAAGTCACCGAATCCGGAAAACTCTGAGGCTTTGAGTATGGCGGTTGCCAAAGCCCGTGAGGTGGGGGCTGATCTTCTGATCGGGACCGATCCGGATTGTGACCGGATGGCGGTGGCCGTTCGGAATCAAGCGGGTGAGTATGAGATTTTTACGGGGAATATGACGGGCGCGATTCTTGCCGAGTATCGGATCAGCCAACTTAAGGCTGCGGGTCTAATTCCGTCGGAAGGAAGCCCGCGAGCGGCTTTGATCAAGACCTTTGTGACGACTCCTCTTCAAGATCGCATTGCCGAAGCTCACGGTTTGAAGGTGATCAACACGTTGACCGGGTTCAAATACATCGGGGACAAGCTTCAGGAGTATCAGAGCAAGCTGGATGCCGCGATGAAGGCCGAGGGATTTGCGGTGGACTACGATCGCATGGCTCCGGCGCGGAAGCGGGAATTGATGCTCGCCCACAGCACTTTTTATGTATTTGGCGGGGAGGAAAGCTATGGGTACCTTTGCACCGACGACGTGCGGGATAAGGATGGCAATGCCGCCAGTCTCGCGGTAGTTGAGGTCGCGGCGTTTCTGAAATCCCAGGGCATGACGCTCATCGACTATTTGGATGCGATCTATGTGAAACACGGGCTTTTCCTTGAGACCCTCGGCAACGTTTATCTTGAAGGCGCTGCTGGAGCTCAGAAGATCCGGAACATTCTGGCTTCGTATCGCGAGCATCCGCCGGTTGCCATCGGAGGGGTGGCGGTTTCGAAGATAACGGATTTCGGGACTGAGACCTTGGTGGACGCGGACGGGAAAGAAATCCCGAAGCAGGACTTCTATCTCGTGGATCTTGCCAACGGATACCGCTACGCGGTCCGCGGCAGCGGAACAGAACCCAAGATAAAGTTCTATGTATTTGGATACGCGCCGGTTGCAGAATCCGAATCGCTTGTGAATCTTAAGAATCAAACCAAGCTGGAGATTGAGGCGATGCGCAAGGCGATCGAGGCCGATGCGATGGCTCGTGTCTGAAACCGTTAATTCTTGCTCGCATTTCCAAAAAAAACAGCTAGCTTTTGGCACTGCTTGGGTGCTTTGTACTCAGTGCGGTAGGGATGATTGCGCCATCATTTCTTCCGTGTTTCCAAATAGGCGATTCTCACGAAGTTACTGATCTGATTATGGACATCTATGTTGGCAATTTGCCATATGACTTGGACGAAAGCGCGCTCCGCGAAGTCTTCACGCCCTATGGCACCGTGGACAAGATCCACATCGTATTCGACAAAATATCAGGAAGATCCAAGGGGTTTGCGTTTGTCTCGATGCCCAATGGAGAGGAAGCACAGAAGGCAATTGAAAGCGTAGATGGAACCGAAATCGCGGGTCGCGCGGTCAAGGTGAATGAGGCGCGTCCAAGGGAGCAATCCCCTGCCGGTGGTGGTTTCGGAGCTCCCCGTCCTCCCCGTCCATTCAACCGTGGTGGTGGTGGCCGTGGTCCCGGAGGTGGCGGAGATCGTCGCGGAGGATTCAACCGCGGTGGCGGAGAATACCGTGATTCACGTGGTGGCGATTCCCGTGGCGGGGAACGTCGTGGCGGATACTGATACCCGAGTACCGTAAGGTTTCTCTGAATTTTCAGCCGGAGCTTTTTTACAAAGGTTCCGGCTTTTTTGTGCCTGCTTCAGATGCATAGAACACTGGAGGTCCGGTGTTTGGCATTTTGATAATGGCTTTTGACCCGGTATATTCGGTTCGCCAGTCAATGGAGGGTATGTAGGCGTTGAAGATGGCCACACGGAAACACCCCTTTCGATAAGGGGCATTCCGATGCCATGCGGATGTCGTGGAAACGGAGGCTTGACCGTGTCGGTGGTTACTGGCGCGGTTCCCGATCCAGTGGAATCAACCAGAAACCGAAGCTGTATGCTTTGTCCAGAAGCCTGTATTCGTCATGGGGAAGCGCTCCCCATGAATTATCGCCTCCCACTCCCATCTGACGGTGCGAAACGACAACTTCCGTGATGTTTTTGAACGGCACATCGGGGAGGTGGGTAACCCGGTCATCAAAGTCCTGTTCGAGGTAGTGGTGGGCGTTGAATTCGATGAGCGGATCTCCGGTGAAACGAAGTCCAATCCCACTATCATCATGGATTTCGGCCCATCTGACATCCGTCTTGTTTCCGTTTTCCTGGGGACGGATGTAGGGAACAAACTGTTCCATGACCGACCCTGAGTAACGACCGACAAACGCACTGGACTTGCGATCGATGTAGGATTCATGAGGGCCTCTGCCATACCATGCGAGTTGATCAAAAGAACCAGGCATCACGAGTTTCATGCCAAAGCGGGGCATTTCCGGCGGGGCGTTCTGGCCGATTTGGATGGAGGACTCGATCCGCAGACTTCCGTCCGGATGAACGATCGTGCGCACAGATCCGGTGGAATCGGTTTCAGGTATGGTGAAGGAAGCGAGAACCGTCACTTGCCCAAGCGTTTCAAATGTTTCGATGGATGTTAGTTTGCGATTGGCTTGCGCGTTTTTCCAGGGTGCGCAGCGATCCGGCATCTTGTTCCCGACGTCGTTGTCATTCGGAATCCTCCAGTAGTAGGGCGTGAGGTCGTCTCTCAACAAGGATACGCCCTTGAATACGTAGTTTCTGAGGTTACCGGTCTCGGGATCAAAAAGAATCGTGAAGCCATCTCCCGAGACCGAAATCCCTTCGTAGGTCTTGGTGTAACGGAGTTTGCTTTCCGACGGCAGGGGCGTCCACACTGTTTCTGGACGGGAGCTTTGCACCTGAATCTGTTCCTGCGCAACGATATGGCCGGCAGGTATGGAACGGGTGAATTCCTTCGTTTTCGCGACGAACTGAACGAAGTATTCTGAATCGGGTGTCATGGATTCGAAGTCCAGAGGGAGCTCAATTTTGGCGTCGGCCCGGGGCGGCAACCCATCCTGCAATTCCACGACTCCCTGCGAGATGAGGTTTCCCTCCTGATGGAGCTCCCACGAGATGATGAAATCGGACAGATCCGTGAAGAAGAACCCGTTGGAGATTCTGAAGGCATTCCGACTGCCCGGGATAGGCTGGAAGCGAATGTCCTGATATACCTTTTTGACTTCCCAAGCTCCGGGTTTGGAGCTCCGGTCCGGAAATACGATGCCATTCGTGCAGAAGTTACCGTGACTGGGGGTGCCGGAAGGCCCGAAATCCCCACCGTATGCCCAATACTCGATCCCGGTAGGCGATTTCTGCAGGATGCCCTGATCGACCCAATCCCAGATGAAGGCACCCTGTAGGTTGGGATAGGCGTGGATGACATCCCAATAGTCCTGCAGGTTTCCGGTGCTGTTGCCCATCGCGTGGGCATATTCGCAGAGGATGAGGGGTCTGGGGTCGCCTTGTTCCGCGAATGCCTTGATTTGCTGAATGCTCGCATACATAGGAGCGACAATGTCTGTTGCCGGCTTTGTCCAGACTGGCTCGGATTGAACCGGTCGGGTGGGGTCGGTAGCTTTGATCCACCGGTAGGCTTCTTCGAAATTCGGACCCTCGCCCGTCTCATTGCCTTGTGACCATATGATGATGCTGGGATGGTTGCGGTCCCGCTCGACCAGGTTGCGGGTGCGGAACATGACTGCCTCGCGCCATTGCGGCTCGTGTGTTACCGGCGAAACGCCGACATTGTAGTAGTCCTTGGCGGGAGTGTAGGTCATGAGTCCGTGGGCTTCGATGTTGGCCTCGTCGATCACATACATTCCAAGCTCATCGCAGGCTTTGAGAAAAAAAGAATCGGGAGGATAGTGACTGCACCTGACCGCGTTGATGTTGTACTGTTTCATCAACTGGATATCGCGGATCATTTCCTCTTTGGAAACCACATGACCTTTGATGTGGTTGTGTTCGTGACGGTTCACTCCTTTCAGCAGGACCGGCATACCGTTGACGAGCAGTTGGGCTCCCCGGATTTCGACGGTCCGGAATCCGACCCGGTGAGAGGTGGTGTGTTGAAGTGACCCTGATTTGAGTGTGATCAGGAGGTCGTACAAGTTGGGTTTTTCAGCGCTCCATGCCCTCGCGTCGGTGATTCCTTTTTCGATGATAGCCTCCTTCTGCTCTCCGGCTTCAAGGCGCATTTCCTGAAAGGTCTGATAAACCGATGTTCCATTGGACCGGTCGATAAGCTCGGCTTCCAGGCGGATTTCAGCGGAGGTTTTGCGGGAATTCCGGATGTCCACTTTTACCGAAAGGGTTCCTTCCCGGGTGGTCGGGGTATAAGCGGAAGAAATGACAACATCCCGGATCGCCACTTTTTCCACTGCCAGCAGCCGGACATCGCGTTCGATTCCGCTGAAGCGCCACATATCCTGATCCTCCAAATAGCTTCCGGAGCACCAGCGGAATACTTCGACTGCGATCCGGTTCGGCCCGGGATTCAGTAAGGCGGATATGTCGTATTCAGCCGGAGTTTTTGAATCCTCGGAGTAACCCACCCATTTGCCATTGACCCAAACGTTGTAGGCTGAGTTAACACCGCCAAAGTGAAGGAGGATATCATGGTTTTTCCATTCATCCGGGATGGAGAATTCCCGCACGTAGCAACCGACCGGATTGTAGTCACGGGGCGCCTGAGGGTGGCGTTTCTCGAACGGGAAACCGTAGTTTACGTAGATTGGGACATCGTATCCGTCAAATTGCCAATCGCCGGGAACTTCGATGGTGTCCCAACCGGACGTGTCGTATCCGGGTTCATGAAACCCGACCGGGCGGTCGTCCGGCCTGCGGCTCCAGTGGAAGGCCCAGGGGCCATTCAAGCTCATGACAAGGGAGGAACGATCGGGATCGCCGGTCAGTGCGGTGTCACGATCCGGGAACCAGTTGAAGGAGGTGCGGTTGGGCTCAGCGCCGATACGGCATACTGTGGGAGCATCCCAATGATCAGCGGGAACATCGGCGGACAGGGAAAGCAAAAATCCGCAAAGCCCGAAGAAGAGCCCGGATGCGATTTCTATGTGGATGGAGCGTTTGAGTAATGTGTACATGTCAGTGGTAGGTGGTCCTGATGGAAGATTGTAACGCGTTTTTCGTTTCCGGATCAAGGAATCAGATCAAGGGACGGTGGAATGTCCCCTTTATGCTAGAAGATCGATTGAAGGGCCATTTCCAGAGCCTGAAAACGGTCCAACCATGGCACAGGGTCCTCTCTTGGAATGTAGGGGCTGATATATAATGCGAGGAAACAGACATTCGAGAAGGCCGTAATGACGAGTATGGACAGGGTGGGATAGATCCATTTGCGGTCTTTGCAGAATTGAAGGAGAAAGCCACATCCAATCATCGCAAAGAACACCAGGAAATCGAAAGCCCGGCCTCCGAATGCGGATCCAAAAGCCGGGAGGTGCCACGCAGCGTTGATCCACATGATCGCGACAGCGGAGATCAGCCAGCTTCCCGGAAACCGTTTCCGGATGGTTACCCATAGGAGGGTGATCAGGCATGGCAAAAGAAGGGGATGCCAGTTGAAGAGCCCGTGATGGCTGGACAAGAGAGACGTGAAAAAGTCCGGCTCCAGCCAGTTGAAGCCCTCCCCCTCGTAGCTATAAACAATCCATTTTCCATACAGGTGTTTCCATGCGATGGCCTGTGGTAGAATGCCGCCGATCACCCCGCATGCGGCCAAAGCAATCATCGTGACACGCGTGGCTGAAGACAATTCCCGATGGCGCAGTGCTTGGAGCATCGTGAAAAAGGGAAAAGCGAGGTAAACAATCGCTGGAGGCCGAACGATAATCAAGAGACCCGAAACCACACCGATGAAGAAGGTCAGAGCCAGCGTAACCCGGTCGACTTTGCGGGATTCCGCGATTCTGTCCAAGGCCTTGAATGCCATCCAGATAGCCATCACGCACAGAAAGAATACGCTGTTGTGTGCCATGGAAATCCTGGCTGTCTGGTAGTAAAGGAGTGGACTGGAGAGCCATACCCCCAACACGGCGATCCATGCAAATTGCGGGCTGATCCAACGGGTGATGACACTGTGTGCCAGGAACAGACTTGTGGCGGCAAGGCCCAAATGCCAGAACAGGATGGCGAGTTGGTAGGCCGGTCCATATCCATCGGCAGGCCATAGCCCGGCAAGTCCCAAAAGATGAGTGGCGAGAAATGGTGGCATGCTCAGGACCGCCCAACCGATGGTGAACTTGTTTGGAACAAGGCCCTTTGGGGTTTTGTTGTAACCCAGCATGACGTCTTTGCCTTCTTGATCGAGCAAAGGGGATTCCTTGAAACCTTCATCGAAATTGAGGTCGCCATTCACGACCAAGCGCTTGAGCCATAGGTAGTAGGAGGCGTCATCGACTCCCTGGATCAAGGGTTCATAAGATGATTCGGAAAAAAGGTGGTAACCCTTCGTAATGACTGTCATCAGAGTGGCTCCAGCGACAAACAGGACGAGCGCAAGCATCCAGCCGGGATGGAGCGGGGTGGGTATGTCAGACGGGTCGGGCATCGTGTTCAGGAAATCCCATACGCAGGGATGATGTCACCGGTCAAAACAAAAAGCGATCCGCTCATAGTATACCGTATCTGCAAACCAGGAATCCCCGTGGATTGGGCAATAATGGTCTTGAGCGTAAGCAGGGAGTGTGATTCGCTTTGCAAGTCTATGAATGCGGCCTTTCCTGCTATGGAAAGGCTTATGCTCTGGATTACTTTGGATGTATTAAGCACACCTTTCATGAATGCCATCAAAGACCCCGTTGAACTGCGAGAGATCTATTCCAATCGCTTTGATGGAATGCTGGCGTATCGGATGAAAGTGTGGAAGGTGCTATGCGGGCGCTTTTTCAACCGCTATGTCTCCAAAGACTCGATTGTGCTGGATATTGGAGCCGGGTATGGAGAGTTCATCAACAATGTGGAATCTGCCGGAAAATACGCGATGGATTTGAATCCCAACACCGGCAAGAATGTGGATTCCGACGTCCGCTTCATTCAGCAGGACTGTAGCGAAACCTGGCCATTGGCCGAAAACAGCCTGGATATTGTCTTCACCAGCAATTTTTTCGAACACCTTCCGGACAAGGGGACTTTGCGCAAGACCTTGATAGAAGCGCATCGCTGCCTGAAGCCAGGAGGAAAGCTGATTGCGATGGGTCCGAATATTAAATATGTGCCTGGCGCCTATTGGGATTTCTGGGACCATTTTCTTTGCCTGACCGATCTGTCGTTGAGTGAGGCGTTGATGAACAATGGGTATGCCATTGAAAAAAGGATACCGCGGTTTCTGCCATACACGATGGTGAATCAGCCTCAGTATCCTGTGAACATGTTGCGCGTCTACCTCGCTCTTCCCATCCTGTGGAGGCTGTTTGGAAAACAGTTTCTTGTGGTCGCCTCCAAGAAGTGACCAGCGGCTTCGTCCCAAGTGAAAAACGACAGGGGGGCTTCTGCTTGACCAAAAAAAAAGGCACCCGTTTGAAGGGTGCCTTTGGTGTGCTAAAGGGATGATGGTTCCCTGAAACGGAGCAATCAGGCTGGGATGAGGTGCTGAACAGCAGCTTTTTCCTCGAGCAACTCTGCGACGGTTGCGTCAATCTTGGATTGGCTGAATGCGCTTACGGGAACTCCCTGAACGATTTCCCATTTGTTTCCGCTTGAGCGGACCGGGAAGGAAGCGATCAATCCCTTTTCGATTCCATAGCTGCCGTCGGAGCACACGCAAACGCTGTGCCAGTCGCCTGCGGGTGTTTCTCCCACCAGCGAGCGCACGGTATCGACGACACCGTTTGCGGCGGAAGCGGCCGAAGATGATCCACGGGCCTGAATGATGGCTGCGCCGCGCTTTTGAACTGTGGGAATAAAAGTATCTTTCAGCCAGACCTCATCCGTGATGAGTTCCTGTGCCGGCTTTCCATTGATCTTGGCGTTGGTGAAGTCCGGATACTGGGTCGCGGAGTGATTTCCCCATACTGCCATGTTGGTGATCGCCGAGACCGGGACCGCAGCCTTCTGTGCCAATTGCGCCTTGGCCCGGTTTTCATCCAGGCGGGTCATTGCAAACCAACGCTCGGATGGAATCCCCCGCGCGTTA
>JAFGAQ010000068.1 GCA_016933595.1 Opitutales bacterium
GGGTAGAGTAGCTTGTTGTTTTTGTCGGAGCAGCCTTATCGCGGTTTGCCTGTGAGGATGTGTGCTTTTTAAGCTCATGTTTTCATTATATCCGGAAAGAAAGTTTGGATTTGACGTATTTTTTATTCGAAAACCGCAATAGCGTTGTGCTAGTGTTGGTTTTCCGGATATGAAGCGTGTTATTTACTTCTTCTGGATGTTGTTTGGCAGAATGTGGATTCTGTTTGGCCTTGCATTTCTTCCGGGGTATTCGGGCAGTTGTTTTGGAGCCGTTCAGGCTCTTCCCGATGTGAGGCGGGTTGAGTTCACCGGTTTGCCGGATGCTGGATGGGTCCGGATGAGAATCGATTTCGCGTTCCGGTTCCCCTCGGGCGGAAGCGAGAATGTCCGGAAGGATAGGGTTGAGAATGTGGCACTATGTGTCGTTCATTGCTACGGCAGCGAGGCCTCAGGGTTCCGGTTTTTCCGATCCGCTGTCGAAATGGTGGGAATGAGCGTCGATAAACGCTATTCGGTGTCATTCTTTTTTCCTGAGGATTTGTCGTGCCCCTCCGGAAATGGAGGGCAACCGCACTCTTGGCTATTGGAGTGGAAGGTGGACGGTGCCTTGCTGGAATCAGATGCCCAGTCGATGTCGGGCTTTTTTGCGGGGAGGCCCGATGTACTGGCGTCGTTCCGAAAACGGTTTGAAGCAGAGGCACCTCTGAACGATGGGATCCTGATTCCCTCATGGGCGCTTCCTTCCCATGTTGAATGGGATCGGTCGGATGAGCCGGTTTTCCGTAGGCGTGATACTTGCCTTGGTTTGGATTCGTTTTCGATCCCGGGCGGAAAGGGTCGGGGTGAATGAGCGGAGCAGACGGAAGGTCCGGATGGGTTTGTCCGATGCGGCTTTGATTACATGGGAAGGGGCGGATGGATGGATGATTCACCGGTTGTCGCGCTCGGGAAAACCCGTAGGTGATGCGATGCAGGTGCCTGTTGATCCGGCTGATGCTGTCGAAGCGGACCCTTGTGCTCATGCGATGGCGGCTCTGATGGAAGTGGATTGGAAGCTGCTCGGGGTCCGAAGGTGTTGGATAGAAGTTCCGACCGATACGGTCATTATACATGCCCTGCGGGTTCCAGTTGTCCGGGATGCTCAGGCGAGGGCTATTGTTATGCGGCATCACATTGAAGAGGCGTTGCCCCATTCGCCCGGGAGTCTGGACTGGAGTGTGGTGGATTTGGGGGGAGATTCTTTGGAGACCACTTTCGCTGTCGCTGGCGTGCAATCGGATGTGCCCGGTTCAATCCTGGAATTGAGGGAATTGAGGGCCTGGTTTTTTGTGTCGCCTATCCTGAACCTCTCGGTGGAATGGACGCTGGCGGACCAGGAATATGACAGCATCTGGGATATTGGACCGGCAGGATTGGTGGTTTTGGAGAAGCTGGACGACGGGTTGATGTTGCGACACTATTCGATGGACCGTTTGGGTTGGGCCATGGATGCGGGCGGGCGCATGCAGCCGGGACCCGGTAGCGGTGAGCGGCTGCTGCGGATACTCACCCGGAGCGGATCGTTGTGCAGGCCGGCAACCGGTATTCGTTTGTGTGGCCCTGAATCGTATGTGGATCCCATTCGGAACCTGTTTGGACAAGGCGCTCCACATGACTTGAGGATGACACCCTCCGTTCGCCCGAATGATGAACCGGGACGAGGTGTCTTGCAACATTTAGAAGGTTGGATGTCGGGATCACGGGATGGGCTGTTGGGGAAGATTCAGCACGAGGTCGGGTCTCTATCTCCCGCAGCGGGATGGATGGGCAGGTCCCGCATGACCGCAACTCTGGCGGGCATGATGGTGGTTGTTCCGGTTGGTATGCTTTGGCATCAGATGGCCCGGTTGGATCAAGTCCGTTCCGAACACGCGGAACTGAAGCGGGAACTGCGGGAATGGACTGCATCCCATCCCGATGATGATTCGGCGGATAGAAATGAAACGGTGGAACTGGGTGAGAGAATTGAGTGCCTGACATCGATAGGAGAGATTCCGAATGTTTGGGTGTCAGTGTTTGCCCATCTCCAGAGTGCTTTGACTGAGGTGGGGGATGTCTGGTTGGACCGGTTTCAGCTGGTTTTGAGCCGGGATGAGGCGTTGCCTTCCGTTCATGGATTCAGCTTGCGACCCGGAGCGATTCATTTGGCCGGATGCATGCTGGTTCGGGAGGCAAACTTGAGCCAGGCCGTTAATCGGCAGGTGGTTTTGAGAGCCAAGGGCAGACTTGAAAGGGTGAGAAGCGCCCTTTTGTCGGATCCACGGATTGAACAAATGGAGGATTTTTCGGCGAATTTCGAGGGACTGGAAAGGGGCTTGAACGTGGTGGGATTCGAGATGGTTCTCCGGCTGAAAGCCGTCACCCAATCAATGGGGGAGGAGCGGGAATGAAAACCCGATTGAACCAGTCGCGTGATTGGACTGCGGGCGTCGGGTTATCCCTGGCGGTTCTTTTGGCGACAGCCGTGTGCGTTTTTGCGGGGCACGTTCATCATCTCATTAGGTTCGAACAGGCTGGGGTTAACGATACCCGGGCAGAAATGAATCGGCGGATGCGGGAATCGGAGGTAACGGGATCAAGACGGCAAGCGATCGGAGCTTTGCGGGCTCGTGAACAGCAACTCCGTTATCCATGGGATGGGTTTTCATTTGGCGAGCCACCAACAGATTCACTGGCATTGACCGCAGCGATCCAGTCTTTCGTCCATGAAAGCAAGGCGCGCCTAAGGGCTTTGGGAATTGCGGCGGAAAAGGTGGGCAGTTTTGGATTCGATTCCTTTGTGGGTGAGGTTGCATTCGACGATTCGGAAGGGGAGCTCGAGGCGACCCATCGGGAAATGATTCTGGCGAAGGAGTTGTTGGATGAGATGATGGATGCGGCTCCGCGGGAACTCACGGTTTTTGAATGTGTTCGGAATCCGTCAGTTGCACCGGATCTGCTCAACCCGCGTCAGGGTGCGAGTGCAGGGAAGCTTGAAACTGCATCTCCCGCAGGATTCAGGATTCGTGTGACTGGGAATTCTGAGTTTCTGAGAGTATTTCTGTCAGGCCTACGGGACCGGTTCATTCCATGTGCTCTCGTGGCGCTGACAGTTGCACCGGTGCTGAAGTCAAGTGAAGATGCGGCACTCAATACCACGCTGGTTCAACCCGGACTTCGCAGCGCCGGCGACAAGGATGTGTTTCACAGACTGTCTATCCCGTTGAAGCGTGAGGATCTGGAATCGGAACGGAAGGCGTCCGCATGTGTCGTCGAAGCGCAGTTGTCGGAATTCGATATGTTTTTTGTCAGGACGGATGAATGGACCTGCCCTCCGGAAGTGGGTCGGTATGTTGTCGGGTCTTCATCGCATGAGTCTTGGATGCCGCCGATGGCGCAGGGTCCCGATGGAACCTGGCGATATGAAGTGTTTTCGCCTCCGAGGATTTTTATCCATCCCGGGACGGGTGAATTTGAATCGGACGCATATGTCGAGCCCTCCATGGTTGCTTTTCCAGAGATTCGATCCGTTGTCATTTCCCGGATCCCATTTCGGTGGCAGTTGGTTGGTTTTGTCGAATCCGATGTTGCCGGTCGCTATGTTCTGCTGCTTCGGGATCTTCTGGATGCGAAGGTGATCCGGTATAGTCCCGGTGAGGAGCCTGGCGGATCGATCGGGTTGCCGGA
>JAFGAQ010000069.1 GCA_016933595.1 Opitutales bacterium
CCTCCAGACAAGCTCAAACCAAAGCTCGACCGCATCGCTGCATTGCGGGTCGATCTGACTCTTGAGTTCATCGGAATTCAGTTCAAGGTCATCAATGAAATGCTCACTCCGGAACAACACACGGAACTCCTCCGGATCATGAAAGAATGCAACTTCTCACATCCTTGATGGATAGACGCATTTGGATTCGAAGCATCCTCTCCGTTGGCAGGGCCGGATTAGTAGGCTCGATCCTCTATCCGGTCTTGTCATTCATCGTGGCAAGAAAGCCCAAACCCGTTGCCAAAGTGAGGGTCCACGCAACCCCATCGCCCGATACATTGCTTCTGGAGAAGGATTTCTTCCTCATTCCGGACCCGATTAAACCCCGGGCAATATCCCGCAAGTGTACCCATCTGGGATGTCGGGTCAACTACAGCGAGACCGACGGGCTCTTTGTCTGTCCATGCCATGGCAGCCGATTCAGCACAGAAGGCAAAGTCCTCCGTGGACCGGCAGAACTCGACCTGCCCGACATGCCAGTGTCCTACTCACAAAAAGACGGTTTTGTGGTCACCTTGTCTAACGATGTATAGGCTGAGAATCCGCTTCGGACATCTCGCGCTAAGTGCATTGTTGATCTCGTGCCTAAGCGGAATCGCATTGGCGTATCATTACGACTGGCGAACCCCCTATGACTCAATAGCTGCGATCGATATGGTGCTCCCGTTGGGATCCATCATCCGTTCACTGCACTGGTACTCGAGTCAATGCTTTGTTGTGTTTGTTCTCCTCCACCTGCTCGAGTATGTATTCAATGGCTCCTTCCGGTCGATTCCTCTGATACGTTGGATCCCCCTGATATGGTCAGTAGTGCCCATCATCCTGCTGATGTTCTCAGGATATCTCCTGAAAGGCGACGCCGTAGGGGCATCCGCCGGTTCCATAGCCGAACACCTTGCACTATCTCTTCCCGGTGTTGGAAACACGATCAACCGTCTGCTATTTGCCATGGAATGCGAAGGGCTATCACGGGTCTACGTCAACCATGTGATCGTGTTTGGTATAGTCGCGGTTTGGATGCTCTGGCGCCACCTACGGAACCGCACCTTCGACAAACAGATTTTGCTGATCGTCTTCTCTGGGTGCCTTATTATCAGTCTGATATGGCGGTCACCAATGGATTCGCGCCCCGTGAATTCAGAGACTATTCTGGTCAAAGGCCCCTGGTTTTTTCTCGGGCTTCAGGAATTGCTTCGTCATCTACCTGCACTCTGGGCGGGGATCATATTTCCAACGATCCTGCTCGCCTTTGTTTCCATTCTGCCTGTCGCGAAAGGCCGTTGGCAAATCGTCTGCTATTGCGTTATCATTCTGTGGATCATCCTCTACGGGATACTGAGCGTAGTCGCATGGTTTCGATGACGACATCCGATCCCCATTGAACCGACCAATCCCGTTGGTGCGCGTTTTTCGTGGATCCATTCTTCCCATCTTCCAAACCGGCAAATACTGTCCAACAACAGGAACATGACCGGAGGTTTCACTTGGTCATCTGACAGACATCGAACGGGTGTCAGGAAGAAGTATCATCCACACCAACTCTGGACCACGGAGCCTGAGAATCTCATCCGGGTAAGGATTGAGATTCAATTGTCGACTGCGACATTCAACCCAAGCCACATTCGGCTTGATCGCCATTTCAGGAAGCCATCCCGCTTCGTTGTCCCTTCCTCCCTGGAATCAATTGGGATTGATGCTTTCGCCATGTGCAGCGGATTGACAGGCTCCGTGGA
>JAFGAQ010000070.1 GCA_016933595.1 Opitutales bacterium
CATCATCGGAAAGGTTCCGTTCCCATGGATGGATCTCTGTGCCATCGAACTGAAAACGTTTCCAGTCGTGAAGGTCGGATGAGCAATACAGGTTACCACGGTCGCCGGAGACCACAAAGACTCCATTTCCATAGGCGATGTGATTGGCATCGGCGTCGGGTAGATCAATCACTTGACGGACATTGTATCCGATGCAGATGACCGCTGCCTGGTCGGTTCGGAGCAATACAAAGGTGTTCCGACCGTAGGTCATATCTCCAATGGTCTCGGAATCCGCGTCCGTAATCCCGACCGACAGGGGATGGAAAACCGGTATCGGTGACTTGGCGACGATCGCGGAAACGAATGAGCAGAAGGCGATCAGAAAGAGCAAGAGTGTGCGCATCGAATGGATGGGTTGGATCAGTGGATTCCGGAGATGGAACGCAAGACTATCAAATCAACACAAAACCGGATCGTCGATTGGCGCAAGTATCGGATCATGATCCTGCGCGATGGACGGTTGGTGCAGCCGAGAAAGCTAAGGATCCATCAGGACGACGGTAGAACCCTTGTTTCGACTGTCCACTCATAGCTGGGGCTGGTCGAAGGTGGAATTGGGGGATGGTAGACCAGACGTCCGGCGGTGAATCCGTGGGCGTCGTGGAGGGCGAGCGGCCAGATGACCTGGCGGTCGGAATCGGGAATGGGCAAGAGCTCCAGATGGCGGCTCGGGTGAAATCCGAATTCCCCTTCAGGATGAGGAGGGGGAAGCGTGTCCATGGGTTTGAGCACTTGAAACAGGAACATCAGCCAGTGCCCGCTCCCTTCATAGTCGCGTTCGGAGATGCAGGCAAAGAGGTGGAGGTCCTCTGGATCAAGGGCGAGTCCGGCCTCCTCCCCGGCTTCGCGGATGGCGCATTCCATCGGGGACTCGCCGATGAGGGTATCGAGTTTGCCACCGATCGGACTCCAAAGCCCTTTGTTGGGTGGGTTGCGCCGTCGCAGGAGGAGGTGTTCTCCAGAGGAGTTGCGGATGAAGACCAGTGTCGTGATGCGATAATGCTTGGGGGTGTTCATGGGGTTGAGGGGTTCAGGGAATCGGGCTTGAGTCTTTGGGATGAGCTGTTGTCGGAAGGTGAAGGGTGGCGACTATGGGCCGGTGGTCGGACCCGGCGGAAGGGAAGGTTTGGAGCTTGGAGCAGCGGATATCAGGACTGGTGAGGATATGATCGATGCCGAGTCCGGCGGGGAACAGAAAGGCTGGCCAGGTGCTGCGGAGTCCCTGTTGGCGGCTGGTGCTGCGAAGTCGGGTGTTCTGCTCAAGCGCACGGAATTCGGCAGAATGGACGGTGGTGTTGAGATCACCCGCGAGGAGAGTGGGGCGTTTGCCGGTCAATTGGGAACTCAAATCCCGGAGCACGAGGCGATGCTGACTCCAGCCTTTGAATGAGCGGGGGGAAGGGGGATGAGCCGCCACGACTTCGATCGTGTTACGTCCCGTGTCGAGGCATGCGCGAATGACCTGAACATGGGCGTTCTCAAGGGGAATGATGGCCGAATCGGACGCCGGGAAGCGGCTCCAGAGGATGGTTCCGCTGCTTTGAAAGAGGGTGGACCGGGTCCAGCGTCCGGCTTCAAGACGAGTGGGATAGTGCGGATGGAGGTGAGTGAGTCGATCCAACAGGTGGTTGTTGGCTTCGCAGATAATCAGGATATCGGGCAGGGCTTCCGCGATCATCGGAACGGATAAATCAAAGCGCGTGTTGTTGGCGTGTTGATTGTAGACCATTACGGTGATTCCGGTGTCGTTGGTGTCGGTTGCTTGTTCTGTTTCTTTTGGAAGAAGAAATGGAC
>JAFGAQ010000436.1 GCA_016933595.1 Opitutales bacterium
AAAAGTACAGATTATTTTATTATTTTCTTTATCTTTTTGCGTCCTGATTCCATAAACACCTACAAATCATAACTTTCGGTCGCCCTGTCCATCCGAGCCCTCCGACCGGTCTCGTTCCAACCGCAATAAAATCCATTCCCCACAAATCCCAGCGGTTCACCGCATCGTTTCCGACGAAGCCGTAGAGATTGAACCCGCCGGATTCCTCGATGGGATCGCGGTTGAGCCAGCGGCCGGTTTCCGGATCGTAGTATCTATAGCCGTAGTACAAGGTTTTCAACTCAGTATCATAATACTTCGTTGAAAACCTGAAGCTCGCGACTGCCGTCCCGAGCCCGGCTTCATAGTTTTCGACGAGCATTTCTCCAAAGGGGCCGTATTCGTAGTGGGCGGCGATAGAGCCGGATGAGTCGAGGACCTCGGATACGTTGCCGTTGAGGTCGAAGGTGTAGTGGAAGGTTTTGGGAAGAGCCACTGGAATCGGTGTGGGTGTGGGCAAGTAATCCGCCGACGCCACCGGCGCCCTGGAGGGTGAGCGAGAGGTCGAGCCCCCATGTGTAGAAGGTGGAACTCTCTGAGGGTGCTCCGGGACTGTGGATTTCCTCGATGAGGTTCCAGCCGTCGTAGACGAAGGCGGTGGTGCTTTCGTCGGTCCAGGAACCGCCGGTATGGGTCCAGACCTGTTTGCTGACGCGCCTGCCGATGTAGTCGTATTTGAACTCCAGCCTCTTGCTTCCCTCGCTCAGTAATTCCATTTCCGTGAGCGGGGTGGATGCCAGAAGTGAGGATTGCAAAGGTGACTCCAAGGGAGTGGACATCGGTCCATGACCGCCGGAGGCATCCCGCAGCAAACTCGCTTGTGGCGCCAAGGTGTTTTCGTCGGAATTATCTCCCTGGTCTTTGTTGGCATCCCCCGACCCAAACACCGGCCCAACCACGGAAAGCCGGTTTCCGATCCCGTCGTAAAGGAACGCAAAAGATTCATCCTCCAGCTTCTGATCCGGATCACCGGGAGTGGCGCCCGCGAACCGCTCATCCTTCGTCAACTGACCCAGCAAATCATACTGATACCCACTCACAAAATTCTGAGCGAACGCGGAACCACTGCGGTTGGTTTCAACCCTCCGACCCAAGGCGTCATACCGTGCCCCGAAACGGGAGACTAATCCTGAAGCAGCCTGGTTGGTCTTGGAGGTCATGACATCGCGTCCGGATTCGTAGGAATTGGTGACAGTGTGCACCGGACCCGTGACTGAGGCAAGCAAATGCGACTGATCCAATCAACCCATTCAGACTATCCCTGCAAGCCAGTTTTGTTAGAATGCGTGGACTGAC
>JAFGAQ010000071.1 GCA_016933595.1 Opitutales bacterium
TCCGCCAGTGCGGCTTTGACATGCCGCAGCCCGGCTTCAGCTCGGGCTTCTTTGCTGAACCGTTTTTTTCGTGCAAGGAGTTCTGCCCGGATGCGCTCCTTAAGTTCGGTCGTTGCCGCTTCGGTGAAGGTGAGGATGAGCAAGGAGGACAGGTTGAACCGCCCTTCACAGATCCAACGCGCGACGAGGTTGGAGATACTGTGGGTTTTTCCGGTTCCGGCGCTTGCTTCAATCAGCGTTATCCCGGGACAAGGAACGAATGTTTCGAGGTCGAGTGGTTCAGTTGCTTTCACGGGTTTCGTCGGAATGTTTAGCGGAGTCGTCTGAGATCATGAACAAGGGTTGAATGATCTGTTCGGAGTCCCGCATGAAGCGGTTGTCAAACGGGTCCCGATCCCGGCTCATGAAATGGATGTAGGGGTCGGAGCATTCCCCGTGAACCCCTTTCCACGCATCTTCCCGGCTCAGAAACTCCGGCCGAAACGCGGGATCGAGCCGATTCTTGTTTACCCAGGTGTAGCCGGTTTCGGTGTAAGCGTAGACTGGTTCTGTGCGGGAGCGGATGTAAGCCTTGATCCATTGTTCGAGTGCCTGTCCGGCGATGTCGGGATCATGGCACTCCAAATCGGTGGTTTTGCCGTTCGACAAAAGTGAAAACCCCATGCTTTCCTGCCCGGGTACCCTCCGCATCAGGAGCGCGGTGAGCCATGCTGCGAGCAAGTGCCGCGCTTTTTGTCTGGCTGGCAGCCCGAGTAGCATTTTGTGCCGGGGGTTGACCTGTGGTTTGAGCTTTGGAGCCTGAATCAGCCATGGACCGATCATGATCCGCGCTTCCTCCAGATCCCGGCCCAGCAGCCAGTGACTAGGATCGTTTACGGTGTTTTTTCCAAAGTGATCCCAGACTTCGTCGAATATCTCGTTAAACCATTGGATGCCGGATCTCCCGGTTGGCAGCAGTTTCCGTTGGTTGGCATGCCTCAAGGCTGCGACGCGAATGCGGTCGGGTTCCCTTGTCGAATCGCCTTTGTTCGTTTCGTAGCCTTGTTTGAGAATATCCACAATGGTGTTTTTGACGTGGAAAGCGTCGAGCCCATCCATGTTCCAGTAACTGACTTCGTCCTCGGGTTCATGGTCGGACGGGTTGGGAAGGCGGAGACCGAGGGTTTGGGTGCAATAATACCGCAGGGGATGGCTGATGAAGTTCACCAGATCGGAGAACCCGATGACCGCTTGCACCTCGTTTTCCCGGACTCCGTTAAGCTGGAACAATTGAGGCTCAGGAGTCGGGTTGATCCTTTGGTCCCGCAGGATGCATGCGGTATCGAAATCGATCCTGGAGTAGTGGGAAAAACGGCGATCGCCTGTGAAACAATCGGGATGATGGGCGGCTCCGGGGTGCAGGACCGTTTTGAGAAGGGGTTCGGATGCTTCGGCGGGATCAGCTGCCAGATGGCTGTTGACATAGTCGATGATCGATTGAATGGGTGCTGCGGGCGGTCGCAACAGCATGTCGCGTTCGCTTTGCCCAACGAAGATCGCATTCCAGCTCCGGTTTGCATGCATCACGGATTGAAGAATCCAGAGACGGTCCTCGTTGCGGGGAGCGGGATCGCACGGCTTGCGGGGGGATAAGCCCAAGAGGCGTGACGCAAGGAGCTGGCGCGTCCTCGGAAATGCGGACTCCTCCATCCCGATCAGGAAAAGATGATCGCAGGGCAAGAGAATATGGGAACGGATTGGTGCGATCGGAATCCCCGACCGGGTCGAGGCTGGTGATGTTGATCCATGGCTCATCAGCCAGTCCTTCAGGAACCACACGAACTCGTTTATCGGAATCTCGGGATCGCTGTGGTCGGATAAGGTCAGCGATTCAACCAATAGCAGCGCCTGACGGAAGCTTTGGAGCGAATCGGATTCGCGGAAAGAGGGGAAGAGCGCCTCCGTCATCCGTCTTACCTCCCTGGTCCAGTCCGATACCTTGCGCGGCGGTTTGAGGTGATGGATCCAATGTTGTAATCCGGATACCAGCCGGACCAAGTGATCCAGGAGTTCACCGGATCCAGCCCATTCCGGGTGAAACGGTGCTTCCAATAGCTTTGGCGAGCCGGTTTCCGGATGGGTGCACCATGCGTTCAATAAACGCTGTATGGCTGCACGCGCAGTCAGGGATGGGTCTCTGGACGGGTCAATCATTCCAATGTGAAGCGGGTCAATCCCGGCCCGTGTGCCGGCGTTGCGGAGCCATTCATAGGCGGTCTGGCTCATGGGCATGTCCCATCCCAGTCCCTGCATGACAGCGGGAGATTCGAGCAGGGATTGCCAATCCTGGAGTCTCCATTCCGAAGGGATCAGCGAAAGCACCTCCAGTGCGGCGCGGGCGGCTCCCTCGGGACCTTCCGATCCGGGATGCTGGATGCGGACCGGGATCGCATCCGGATCACCCGGAAACCCGAATACCATGTGGAGGTGCCCAGCATAAGCATCCGGGTCCGGTGAGTAAACCCGGATGCTTTCGAGGGAGAGGTCCGGTTCCGCTTCGATCCTCTTCAGGATCAGCGCCTTAAGGACCTCGAGTTCCCTCCGGCGACTGGTGCAGGAATGCACACCCATCGAAGGGTCGATATCCCTCTCCATTTCAATCGGTGGCAGGGGAGTTTCCGGGTCATGGATCGCAAGTTGGAGGCGACTCAGGAGTGATTGCGGATGCGTTTCGTCCGGATCGTCGACA
>JAFGAQ010000437.1 GCA_016933595.1 Opitutales bacterium
CATTGAAGGCTTGCCGGTCACGGCGATTGGGGATTCTGCGTTCTCCGGCAGTCAGAATATCACGGGAACGCTGACCTTGCCCGATGGCTTGAATACAATCGGCGAAGGTGCGTTTTATGAATGCATTGGCTTGACGGGTAGCTTGGTGATTCCCGAAGGCGTGACTTCGATTGGGAATGTGGCTTTTTCATTTTGCTTTGGATTCACGGGCGATCTGGCGATTCCGCAAAGTGTCTCTACCATTGCGGACTTTGCCTTTGTTGCATGTGGAGGCCTGACTAGTATCACGGTCGATGCGGACAATCCAAACTACAAGAGTGTGGATGGTGTCCTTCTGAGCAAGGATGGTACGATTCTGATCCATTGTCCGGGTGGAAAGATTGGGAGCCTTGCAATCCCTTATGGGGTCACTACCATCGCGGATTTTGCCTGTTTCGATTGCCAGGACTTGACAGGTAGTCTGGAGATCCCCCAAGGCGTGACTTCGATCGGAGAATCGGCATTTGATGGTTGCTTGGGTCTTACCTCTGTGACGATTCCATACGGGGTGGAGGTGATCAAAGAATATGCCTTTGCTTCTTCCTATGCATTGGAATCCGCCATTTTCCTCGGCAATGCCCCAACAACGATGGGTCCCGATGTCTTTGATGATGCCCATTCCTCGTTCACGGTGAAGTACACTCCCGGAGCGACCGGTTTCACGACTCCGACCTGGCAGGGCTACCCCTGCGAGGAGTGGGTGGAAGCCCCGGTTGATCCGAACTGGCAGTATGAGATCGCCGATAGTGAAGTGACCATCACCGGCTACACCGGTGTGGGCCATAACCTCGTCGTTCCTGCAACGATTGAAGGCCTGCCGGTGACCGCGATTGGGGATAGCGCATTCTTTGAACGGACGGACTTGAGCGGCTCGTTCACGCTACGCGCAAACATCAACAGTATCGGGTCCAGTGCGTTCTGGGGATGCACAAACCTCACCGGCTTTGTGGTGGATGGGGCAAATTCATACTTTGCATCGGTGGATGGTGTGTTGTTCAGCGAGGATCTCTACCTGCTCCTGTTGTGCCCCCAAGGGAAGGCCGGAGCTTATTCTATTCCAGCGGAAACGGCAACGATCGAATTGTATGCGTTCGCGGGATGCTCGCTGCTGACATCGGTTACGATGCCTTCAGGTGTCGAGACCATCCAAACCGGAGCTTTCTGGGACTGCACGCTGCTGACATCGGTTACGATCCCGGCTTCGGTAACCTCGATTGTGGACAATCCGTTCATGGGCTGTTCGCAGTTGACTGCTTTTGTTGTGGATGCGGGTAGCACCTCCTATCAGGTTTCCGGTGGGATGCTGCTGACCTATGATGGCAAGACCCTGGTTGCCTGCCCCGGAGCTAAGACCGGGAGCGTTGTGATTCCGCAAGGTGTCGAAACCATCGGAGCCTACTCTTTCTTCGGTCTGGCCGGACTGAGCGGTCAGCTGGTGCTGCCGGATGGCCTCAAGATTTTGGGTCAAAATGCCTTCTGCGAATGCACCGGATTCACCGGTCCCCTCGACCTGCCCGATACGCTTGAGCAAATCGATTATGGTGTTTTTGCCGGCTGCACCAGCTTGACCGGGGATATTGTGATCCCGGCTTTGGTGACGACGCTGGGCGGCGGTGTCTTCAACGGCTGCACCGGATTCACGGGAACCTTGTCGATCCTCGGACCCATTGAAACGCTGGGGTGGACTACCTTCGGTGGATGCTCGGGCTTGTCCGGGCAACCGGTCTTGCCGGACAGCATCACCTTGATACAGGGAAGTGTGTTCGCTGGTTGCATCGGTTTTACGGGTGAACTGGTTCTGCCTGCTGGACTTACGAAGGTGGAATATAACGCCTTTGCGGGTTGCTCAGGGATTTCCTCGATACGCTTTCCGGCTGCACTCAATGAGTTGTATCATTGTGCGTTTTACAATTGTAGTGCGTTGACCGAAGCGATCTTCCTTGGCAACGCGCCAACGATGGGTTCGGAAGTCTTCGGTAATGCCCATTCCTCCTTCACGGTGAAGTACAAGCCGGGTGCGACCGGATTCACGACTCCGACCTGGCAGGGCTACCCCTGTGAGGAGTGGGTGGAGGATCCGCTCGATCCGAACTGGCAGTATACGATCGCCGATAATGAGGTGACCATCACCGGCTACACCGGTGTGATTGAGAATCTGGTTATTCCTGATACCATTGAAGGCTTGCCGGTCACGGCGATTGGGGATTCTGCGTTCTCCGGCAGTCAGAATATCACGGGAACGCTGACCTTGCCCGATGG
>JAFGAQ010000072.1 GCA_016933595.1 Opitutales bacterium
GTGGTTTTGGTGCCTTTCGTGGTTACCCTTCTTTGAATCTCATGGCGTAGCACATCCGACGAAGCTCATGATCGAGACCATCCAGCGAAACCGGAACGGTTGAACGGTGCTAATGGTCTTACGCTTCGTTTCGAGAGGCAGGCTCTAAGCCAGGGACTTGGGTTCAGCGGGTATCCACAACCCATCGGCTCTTGCAAAGGACCGGGGGACGGTTGGAAGCGACCGGCACCAGCATCGAGAAACGTCGGCGCTCATCCATTAGTACCATCGGCTGATCACCGTCCTTGCAGAGAATCCGAACCGAGGCGATGTAGTCCTCGTCCAATCCATCGAATGGAAGCGAATCCACCTCAAGAATGACGGCAGAGCGTTGCCCTTTTGAGAGTGTGTTCAGATCCCGGTGCAGCGTACTGAAACGGGAAAGAGTTCCATGGCTTTTTGTCCGTATACTCACCAGAACCCTGAGCCCGGACAGCTCGCGGTTTGCTCGGAAAACAACCCGCACGCCCCAATACCCGTTGGGTTCAAATGCATCGGCCGGAGCCCCATCCGCATCCACCAGATCGCATCCAATCACAGAAACCGCATCCACGGATTCCGTATCCGCATCCTCTCCAATACCTGACTCTGAGGAAACATCGGGGCGCTCGAGATACAGCTGAACCGCTTGATCAATCGCTCCATCGAAAATGACGGAACCCTCCCGCAGAACCACACCACGCTCGCACACACCCTTCAGGAGACCTGGCATGTGGGTAACGATCAGGATCGTCCGCCCGCTCTGCGCCAGTTGCTTCATCCGCTCGATGCTCTTCATACGGAAGACCCGGTCGCCTGCTGCAAAGACCTCGTCCAAAATCATGATATCGGCGTCGAGGTGGACCGCCACGGCAAAACCCAGTCGCGACTTCATGCCGTTGCTATACCGCTTCACGGGTGTGTCCATGAACTCAGGGATCTCGGCAAACTCGGCGATCGAAGCCATGCGGGCCTCGATCTCGGAGGGTTGCATCCCCAGGATGGAGCCATTCAGGAAAACGTTTTCGCGGCCGGTCAACTCATCGTTGAAACCGACTCCCGCTCCCAGCAACGAAACCAGTTTTCCCCGGATGCGGATCAGGCCACGATCCGCTTCGGTGATCCGGCAGAGGATCTGCAACAGAGTCGATTTTCCGGCTCCATTGCGCCCCAGAACAGCCACCACTTCTCCCTTTGCAACAGAAAATGAAACACCCTGGACTGCCCAAAAACGCTCATTGCTCCGCATGCTTCCCGCTGACAACGCGCCCCGATCCAACACCTTCGCATCCGTATTCTTCCGCCTGACCAATCGGTCCCAGAATACCTCGAAATCGCGCAACAGAGTCCGGCCACGGATCGCGCCGGTGCGGTAGGATTTCCATACGTCACAAATCTCGATCGCCGGAGGGGCTGACCTCGGAGCAATGCCGGGCGTGGTAGCTGGAGATTCCGCATTCATACGATGTCCATGAACTTCCGCTGGACTTTGTTGAACAAGACCAGACCGGTCAAAAACAGTATCCAGGTAAGCCCCCAGCCGATTCCAACCAAAACGGGTGAAAGGGTTGCCTCCCCGAAAATGCAATACCGCCAGAACTCCATCGCACTGGTCAGTGGGTTAAACGCTGCGAGCATCCGGTAAGACTCGGGCACGA
>JAFGAQ010000438.1 GCA_016933595.1 Opitutales bacterium
AGCCAGTTGTAGGTGTCGCGGAACGTTGCTTCAGCGCTTCTGAACGTCGCTCCGAGTTCGTTGCAGGCGCGGGTGTTGGAATAGAACCAGAAATGATTGGCGTAGCGGTACTTGGTGCGGTTCTGTTTCGCCCATTGTCCGGGAAGGATTCCCATGATGGCGATAAGGCGCCGGAAGAAGGGAGTCGGAATGCATAGGACCGGTCGGGCGCGGCCCAGCACACGATGGGCGGTTTTTGCCATTTCGCGTATGCTGAGGTTTTGTCCTCCAAGAAAGTAGCTTTGACCTGGTGTGCCTTTTTCCAAAGCCAATACGATGGCTTCGGCGACATCGTCGACATGAACCACGGATGTTCCTCCTGGGCACACGAAAGTGAGCGGACCCTTGGCGAAGTCGATCAAGGTGGAGGCGGTCACGTGGCTGTCGTCTCCGGGGCCGTAGGTCTCAGCCGGATGCACGACGATGGCTGGAATCCCGGCTGTCTTCCACGCCAGCAGGCAGTTGTCGGAAGCCTGTCGTTTGAGTGCTGCGTAGCGGAATAGGGTCGGGTTGAGTTCAAATCGAGCACTCTCGTCGAGAATCCGGTCGGGAGTTGAGCTGCCGCCGAGGCAGGCCGCGCTGCCGACGTAGATGAGGCGGGGCGGGGCCGCTTGGCTGCGGATGGCTTCCAGGATGTTGAGGGTTCCTCCCAAGACAACGGAATCGAGCTCGGGAGAGTCGAGGTCGGCCCAACTCGACAGGGAGGCCGCATGGATCACGGCATCGCATCCCCGGATCGCGTTCAGAATGGATGGGAGGTCTCGGACATCGCCTGTTGCGCGTTCCCACTTCAACCCATCGATCCGGTGGGTGTGGCTGTTTTGCCTGAGCAGGCATCGGACCGGATACCCCCGTGAGACTAGGGATGCCACCACACGCGATCCGATGAACCCGTTGCCTCCTGTGATGAGCACCTTCATTGACGACGAGCCGAAGCCGGGCAGCAGGATATCACAAGGAATCCCCGAGCGTCGGGGTGCTTCGACAGGGGAGTTGGATCGCTTCGATGGATTCTGCTACCGCGTTTTCCCCAATTGTGACAATGCACCCCGAGAGTATCACCCGTTTACTCGCCACCGGAAACCGTCTTGGCATCCCGTCGAGCATACGGCCCATCACCGCTTCAATCTCGCGACCCAGTACCGAGTGGTAGGGTCCGGTCATTCCGGCGTCGGTCATGTAGGCGGTGCCTCTCGGCAGGATGGTGGCGTCCGCTGTCGGAATGTGGGTGTGGGTCCCCACGACGAGCGAAACGCGGCCATCCAGATAGTAACCCATGGCGACTTTTTCGGAGGTGGCTTCAGCGTGGATTTCCGCCAGAATTGCGTCGCACTGTCCTTTCAGGCTATCGATCATCCGGTCAGCGGCGAGAAATGGATGCTCGGCCTCGATTTTCATGAAATGTCGCCCGAGAACTGTAAAGACGCCGAGGCGGAAGCCGTCTTTTTCGATGATCAGGGCCGTCCGGCCCGGGCATGCGGCGGGAAGATTCGCGGGCCTGCAGACAAAAGTGAGGTCCTCGATTTCGTGTTCGAATCCCTTCTGGTCCCACACGTGGTCCCCGAGTGTGATCGCGTCTACGCCATAACGACGGATGGCCTCGGCAATGGAGCGGTTGATCCCGGCGCCGCCTGCCGCATTCTCTCCGTTGGCCACCACTAGATCGATTTGTCTGGATCGAATGGTGTTGGCCAAGAGGCTTTGGAGGCATTGTCTTCCGGGCTGGCCCACGATGTCTCCGATGAACAATATGCGTTTACTCATGATAAAGGATATAGTGGCTTTGAAAGCCGAATACCAAAAACGGCTTGATTTCCGGGCATATCGCCTCTGAATAAAGCCTTTCGGCACAAAACCCTATTTATCATGAAAGCGAACGACAGAATCAACTCTCAAAATCCCGCATCCGAGTCCAAGCCCATGAAGGGAGCGGACGTAGTGGTAGAGGCCTTGATCCGGGAGGGAGTGGATGTGATTTTCGCTTATCCAGGTGGCGCCTCGCTTGAGTTGCATCAAGCCCTTGTCAAAAGATCGGACCGCATCCGGACCATTCTGCCGCGTTTTGAGCAGGGTGCCGGATTCATGGCCCACGGGTATTCGCGGGCATCGGGAAAGGCCGGGGTGTGCATGGTTACGAGTGGTCCCGGAGCAGCTAATCTGGTGACCTGTATCGCGGATGCGTTCATGGACAGTATTCCGCTGGTGGCGATCACAGGCCAGGTATATCAGGAATACATCGGGAAGGCGGCGTTTCAAGAGACGGATGTGCTCGATATGACGATGCCAGTGGTCAAGCACAGCTATTTGGTACTCTCTGCGGAGGATTTGCCGCGGGTTATCAAGGAAGCCTTCCACATCGCTACCACTGGCCGCCCGGGTCCGGTGTTGGTCGATATCCCGAAGGATGTGCAGCAGAAGGTGTTTGTGCCTGATTTTTCACAGGAGATGGATCTCCCGGGGTATCCGCCTCCTCCAAAGGCGTCGGATGAGGAGTTGCAGAAGCTGATTCAACTGATCGAGAACTCCCATCAACCGGTGATTTACACCGGTGGGGGTATTCTCTCGAGCGACGCCAGCGACGATCTCCGCAGCTTTGTCCATACAACTGGAGTGCCGCAGGCATCGACGCTGATGGGACTTGGTGCTATGGATCCGGATGACGAGTTGTCGCTCAACTGGTTTGGGATGCATGGTTCGGTAGCGGGCAACTGGGCAGTCTATGAAAGCGATTTGTTGATCTGTGCGGGTGCCCGTTTTGACGACCGGATCACCGGGGTGGTGGACAAGTTCGCGCCGAACGCAACCATTGTTCACATTGATTTGGACCGGTCCGAGCACAACAAAAACAAGCGGGCGCACCTCGCGATCCATTCGGATGTGAAATATGCCCTTTCGCGGACGATTGCGCTCATCCAGGAAAAGGGATTCTGTAAACCGGATTTGAGCGCGTGGGTAAAGCGTTTGAACGAATGGAAGTCTCAGTATCCCTTCTGCTACGAGCCCAACCGGCATGTTCTGGCTCAGGAGGCAATCGAGGCGCTTTACGAAGAAACCAAAGGTGACGCGATCATTGCCACGGGTGTGGGACAGCATCAGATGTGGGCGGCCCAATTCTACCGTTACAAGAATCCACGGACCTACATCAGTTCATTGGGTTTGGGCACGATGGGATTCGGATTTCCCGCTGCTCTTGGAGCCAAAGTGGCATTCCCCGACCGGCAGGTCATCGACATCGATGGCGACGGTTCCTTCACCATGAATATTCAGGAGCTTGCCACCGCAAAGATGGAAAAGATTCCGGCCAAGTGCATGCTCTTGAATAACCAGCACCTGGGCATGGTCATGCAGTGGGAGGATCGCTTCTACGACGGCGTGCGCGGGCA
>JAFGAQ010000439.1 GCA_016933595.1 Opitutales bacterium
ATCCTTTTCGACTTCCACCGGATAAGCCATCTTGTTGCGCATACGAACCCAAACGTGAAGCCGTCCGTTCTTCAACGGGTGAGCTTCAACCCGACTCAAGGCAACGGCAGAAGTATAAGCCTTGGAAACCCTTGCCACTTCGGGAACCAGCACCACACCCGACCAGTTTTTCACCACCTCCGGAATGTCCGGTTCAGGAACAGGCTCGATGGCACCCGTCGCTGGATCGACAACAGGAGCACGCCTGGCTTCCTTCTTCGGTAAGTGCGGAGGAGCAACTGTTCGTTCACCAATACCCTCTTCAATAAGGATTTTTGGAGCCAAAGTACGGGGTGACAGATAGTCCACTGAGGTTTCAAAAACTGTCTCCTTCTCAGTTGTATGAGGAATCGCGTTACTATCAGGTGGTGGCTCAACCAAAATCTTTGCCTGCTCCGGAAGCTGCGGGGCCCTTGGACCAAAAAAATACCAGACCAGTCCCCCTGTGAGCACTAGAATCATCAACACAACCAATCCCATCTTTATGATCTCGGACTTGTTGATGGAAGACGACGCCTTACGCGCAGGAGTGGGAGCGTCCGAACGGGTCGAACGGGAACGCGTTGAAGCGGATGAACGGGAAGAGGCGTTCGCCGTTCTGCCAGACGTTTTTCGGATCGGAGTATTCTTACTCATGAAAAGGCTTTCTACTGGGGTTGCACCAACGCTGAGACCGGCTCAGGTAGAGGGTTAGCTTCGGCTTTTTTACGCCTGAGGTCAAGGCGATTGTCGATCAATTGGACTCGGGGAGGAAACTATTTCACCCAGCATCCACGCCCATCCCGAGACACTTCCAACGTTCCACCTCTTCCACCAGATCAGCAATCCTTTGAATGACCGATTCATCACAAACCGAATGGTCGTCGAAGGCACTCCCGTCCGCAAACACAAAACGAGGCACAATAGGACAGCGAAAGTCCAGCATGAGTCCATTGGCAAAAGGCATCACCGCCATGTAGCTTCCCTTCCCTCCCGCAGCACAAAGAAAACCCACCGGCTTGCCAGCCCATGCGGCTCCGGTAAGCTCCAAAAGGTTTTTCAAGCTCGCTCCAATCGAGTAATTGTAAACGGGACTGGCAATCACGATCGCTGCCGCCCGTTCAATGGTCTCCCGGACAAAGCCCACAGCCGGCTCACCAAAACATGCTCCGCCATCACACAGCGGAAGCTTGACCGCCCTCAAATCAAGAAGCGAACAGGAAAAGTCCCGGCGTTTGGCCTGCTCCAAAGCGGCCTGTGCAAGAATCGCGCTGCGGGACGACGGATTGAGACTCGTGCTGATGATCAGGGTACTCATGCACGAGCAACATGCATCCCAGGTTTTTCAGTTCAAGTATATCCGAACACTATAAGATATGCATTCTCAGCCAATCAGAGATATAATCGACCGATGCTCCATCCGGCACGCAAATCCAGGTATCAATCAAATAAGCTCAACTGATTCTGGGGCACCCGTGCATCCGTTTTTGATCGCCGAACCGGAGGATGCTGGGGAATCACAGAAGGGGAACTGCCCGCTCCCTCAAGTCCGTCCAACAATACCTGAGCCCGCTTGATGACACTCGCCGGCAATCCCGCCAACCGTGCCACATGGATCCCGTAGGATCGGTCAGCCGCGCCATCCACAACCTGCCTCACAAAAATGATCTCATCATTCCATTCCTTGACCGCAACACAGAGATTCTTCAGGCGGGGAAGCCGTTCGGAAAGCTGAGTCAGTTCATGGTAATGCGTTGCAAAAAGTGTCCTCGGGCCTTCGATTCCCTCTCCGTGGAGGTGTTCGATAACGGCCCATGCGATACTCATGCCATCGTAAGTCGAAGTGCCCCTTCCGATTTCGTCGAGGATGATGAGGCTGCGCGAGGTTGCGTTATTGAGGATATTGGCGGTCTCATTCATCTCAACCATGAAGGTTGAGTTTCCCCGCGCCAGTTCATCACTGGCTCCTACTCTCGAAAAAATCCTATCCACACAACCCACCCGACAGGATGCCGCAGGAACCCACGACCCGACATGAGCCATCAACACAATCAAAGCCACTTGCCGGATATAGGTGGATTTGCCCGCCATATTTGGTCCGGTAATCAACGCAATCTGTTCGGAGTCCGAACACAGCCGACAATCATTCGGAACGAAAGCCTGAGCGCCTGCCAGCCCGTAGGCACTGGCCCGGAGTGCCTGCTCGATCACGGGATGCCGACCCTGCACGATGTCAATCTCACTGTCATCCGAGCGGATAACCGGCTTGCAGTAATCCCATTCCCGACTGATCTGAGCCCAGCCTAGAAAAACGTCCATTTCGGCCAACGCATCGGCCGTCATTGAAAGAGCCTCACTGCGATCCGCAACTGATCCGCAGATTTCAAGAAACAACTTCTCCTCCCGGGCGACTCCGACCTCCTCCGCGTGGAGGATCTCGCGTTCCTTCTGCCGCAGCTCCTCCGTCACAAATCGTTCCGCACCGACCATGGTCTGCTTGCGGATGTATTCCGGTGGCACCGAATCCAGATTCGACTTGGTCACTTCGATAAAATACCCGAAGGCTCCATTGTACTTGATCCTGAGATTGCGGATGCCGGTTCGCTCACGTTCCTCCGCCTCAAGCCGCATCAACCATTCCTTGTTACCCGAGTTCAAGGAACGCAGCCGGTCCAGCTCCGCATCATATCCGGATCGGATGACGCCTCCGTCGCCAAGATCCGACGGCAGCTCGTCGTTCAAAGCACGATTCAAGAGCTCACGCAGATCCTCAAAGTCTCCGATACGGGACGCCAAATCCATCACCACGCCTTGATCAAATACCTTCAGGATACCCTTGATCTCGGGAAGCGTCTCCAAGGTAGCCCGCACACCCCCCAGTTCCCGCGGATTGCGGATGCGGTTCTGCAGGCGACCCAGTATACGGCGCAAGTCATGCACCTTCCGCAGCTGCTCGCGCAGCTCGTCAGCCATGCTCTGACTCACAAAAAAACACTCCACCAAATCCTGCCGCCTCCGGATCTCGGCAACCTCCAATGGCGGCTCGGACAAAAAACGCTCCAGCATCCTTGCCCCGGCGGCACTCACCGTTCCGTCCATCGCATCCAACAAACTGCCCTGCCGCCGGTTATCCGAGGAACGGAAAATCTCAAGATTGCGCTGGGTCGCGGGATCAATCAAAACCGATGCCGAACTCCGGTATTCCCGGATGCGGTGCAGGCCTTCGGGTCGGGCGCAAAGCATCTCGGTCGCATAGTAAATCAATGCGCCTGCTGCCCCACCCCCTGGGTGCCCGGATCGCAATCCGAAACCATCCAGACTCAGCACCCCCAACGCTTCCTTGAGCGCACGCTCGCCAACTCCAACCTCGAAATGGTAGTCCGGAATGTCCGTGACCGGAACCTCTCCCAATACCTGCATCACACGCTGCATATCCGGATGCGCTCTCGAATGGCGATCCGCCTCCAGACTCTCCGGAATCAGCAGTTCCTTGGGCGCAACCGAATGCATCACCGGCAGAAGCTCATCCAATCGTTCACTCCATCCCAACTGGAAATCCCCGCTGCTCAAATCCATCCACGCTGCCGCCCACCCGGCGCCGGAAGGGCACAATCCCATCAGGTAATGATGGCTTTCCGCGTCCACCTGACGGCTGTCGAGTATCGTTCCGGGTGTCAAAATCCGGACCAGCGAACGGTTGACGAGCTTGCCGGGTTTTGGCGTCTCGGTCTGCTCACAGATCGCCACTTTTTTTCCGGCTTTCAACAACCGGTCAATGTAAGTGTCCCCTGCATGATACGGGATGCCCGCCATTGGCTGACCATGGCGCTGCGTCAGCGTAATCCCGAGGATGCGCGAACCTTCCCTCGCATCCTCGTCGAACATCTCATAGAAGTCACCCAGCCGGAAAAGAAGCAGCGTGTTTTTCGGAAGGGTACTACGGACCTCCCGGTATTGCCGCATCATCGGTGTCGCTTCCTTTTGTCCCATCCGACCAGGTACGCCTATTCAAACACAAAGTCCTTCATCAAACCTGACTCCACCGGAAACCTCAGCTTTTCGATTCCGTCCCGGCAGCTTCACCCGTCTGTTCTTCAAAGGACGTTGCGTCGTTCTCAACTTCGGGATCCTTAGAATCGACTTCGCCAACCTCCTTTACGGACTCCGCATCCGGAACAGATTCAAGCGGCGGCTCATCACCAATGCTCTCAGGGCGTTCATCCCCTGCGGGCGCATCTGCTGTATCCGCGGATTCAATCACCGGGACTGAAACCGACCCGATCCCGGGTTCAGAAACTGAATCCTCCGGTTTCTCCCCGGCATCCGGAGCACTTGATTCCTCCGGTTTCCGGTTTCCGGTTTGCCGTTGTTTATCTTCGGCCTGAGTCATCGGAAGCGCCTTGTCCGCATAGAGACGATCATCCGCATATTCGGTGACATAGCCCTCCGACACCAACCAACGCAAATCCTGAAGGAGTTGTTTCTTCGCATCTTCCGTAGCTTCCACTCCGGTTTCCGCGAAGTATTCCTCCAGCAACTTGACTTGAGTGATTTCGGGATGCGATTCAACAAACCCGATCAAAGACTGCAAACTGGCACTGAAGACCGTATCGCTGTAACGGTGCTTGCGCTTGACCGCGCAAACATAGGTGATTCCCTTCGATCCCCTCTTGGTAAAGTGCAAGTTGCAGCGACGCAAACGGCCCCGCAAATGATTGGCAGTGTCCAGCGGGAAACGACGCTGATCCTCCAACATCACCTCGATCGACTGGCGCAAGTTTCCTTGAGGCATCAATTCAACCTTCTCACCGGGGATCTTCCACTTTTCCTTCTGCACCACCACCTGCTGCTTGCGGTTGGTCATGAGGAAAAACCGGATTTCATCCAACGTATGCAAAACCCTCGGCTCTTCTCCCGATCCCTCAGCGATGATGACCTTGTATTGGCGGGACACTTTCATCTTGTCCACCCAGGCCTGAATCACTTCCGGTTCTTTAACCGATTCCACCTTTTCAAGGTATCGATCAAAGGACATCCCCTGGATATTGCGGTTGAAATGATCCTTCAAAATATCCTGGTAGCGGTGATAGTTCGGAGGTCCAATCAGGTCTCCGGTAATCTGACAGCGGTTGACAAACTGGAAGTTTCCCTTCGGAGGATCAACCTCAACTTCGCTCACTTCGAAGAACCGTTCCAAATGGTTAGCCAATACGTGATTGAACGCGTCCTCCTCCGATTCAAAGGGAATCTGATCCGGCACTGAAATGAACAAACCCGATCCCACATTCGGCAAGGTGCTGAGCATAACCGTGAAACGGTTTTCCTTGGCCAATACGATGCGACACAATTCGAAAAGCTCGTAGGTCTTGAACGTCGTCTTCATCGCTTTTACAAGCATGTCAAACGGCTTGTCCTGAGCGACAAACATCACTTGGACCGTTGGCTCAAACTGCTGGGCGAAATCCCTCGGATATCGACGCTCACGGCCGGCAAAAGCATTTCCATCCCGCGGAGGACGACCTTCCGGATTGTCCGCCCGCGCATCCCGCCTGTCTCCGTCGCTTCTTTCACGCGGTCCATTTCCACCACGAAAATCCCGTCGATCACGGGATGGAGCGCCCCTGCCGCCACCGGAACGCTCACGCCTTCCGCCACGCCGATCACCTCTATCCGATCCCTCATACTTCCGGAGGGTATCTTCCGAGCGTTTTCTTCCGGATTCACTTGCCCAATCGGGGCTGAAGGAAAAGTCCTTCAAGCCACTCAGGTCGATCGGGTTATTGTCCGTATCTTTGTTATTGTCCGAGTCTTGAGCCATATGATGCCGGGCCGGAAGAATCCGACCGAAGTTTGGTTGTATGCCTAGGTCTTACCGATAAGGGATTTTGGAGCAATAACAATATTTGCTCTTGAAATCAAAAATGGATTCCCCTTTACTCCGGACTTTCTCGTAACAGAGAGCTCAGATGGTGGAATGGTAGACACGTACGCTTGAGGGGCGTATGCCGCAAGGTGTGGGGGTTCGAGTCCCCCTCTGAGCACCAACTTTGGATCCCCTCCGCACATGCGCAACACCGACGGGATCGGGTAGGCTATCCAACTGCTAGGATACGGGATAAGCCGACCATAATTAGCCACATCGATCACTTGCGGATGGCTTCAACCGGCTCCAACCGCACGATCTCCCACCGCCCCTGATTCGGGCGCATTACCATCGAGACTTCTCCACGATTGAGCGCCCGGCTCAGATCCTCCGAATCGCCCGACACACGCACAACCGCATAAACAAGAGCGTCTCCTGATGGAAGCAATTCCACCTCCACCTCGCTGAAAGCAACCTGGAAGCGGGCAAAACCACCTCGCACACCCAGTGCCATCTGAACCAGATCCTGACGTCGCTGCGGTCCTGTCATCATCCATTCCGGCAGCTCGACCTCGCAAGTCTCTCCCAAAAAATCCCCGATCCGCTGTCCCTTGCCCACCAAAGACACCACACTCTCCTGTCCCTCTTTGGACAATTCCTCAGCCAAACGGTCCAAAGTCCGTATGATCTCACGCTCCGGGCCGCCGCAACCCGCCAAGAGGAACACCATGACTATCCATAGCAGGCTGCGGATAGCTCCAATAGGACGCTCGAATCGCAGATCCATCACACAGGACACCCATTCCGATCGGCCCTGCCATCCAAACCGTTTTGTATCAAGTTCAGTAGCCATAGTCTGATGTACTCCAGATGGTTAATGGTTTGAATGCGTCCGATTGCCGCGAATGCCCAACCTTCACGGAATGATCCTTCCGGTTATCCGTCCCCGGGAGACCTGCCCGAATACATGCTCCTCGATAGACACACTGCGGTTATCCCCAATCACATAGTAGTGGCCCGGGTCGACCACTCTGGGCTCAAGATTCCAATCGCAGGGCAACACCACGTAAGGCTCAGTTTTCGGAACCCCATCAATGTAAAGCATCCCGTTTAGGAACGATACCACTTCCCCTTCTTTCGCAACAATGCGTTTGGCCAGATAATGACGTTTGCCTCCAAACCGGACAGCCACCACATCCCCAACCGCGGGATCAGCCATCCAATACGAAGGGACCCAACAAAACCGAATGGACCCATCCCTCAACGTTGGCTCCATGCTTTTGCCATTGAGGCAAAGCGGAATCAACGCGTAACCAAACACCAGAAACGAAACAACGATCAGACCCAGTAAGCGAAGGACAAACCTCCGGGTCATTCTCGGAAAAAAGAACCGCTCCAGCCAATGCATCCTGTCGTTCATCCCCTGAAAACACTTTGATTGATCTGAGGCAGACACTCCGCTGCTTGCCGCCAGCTACATTGAAAGCATTTCTTCCTTCTCCTTTAGTTGGTCTCGGGACTGGATCATGACCTGCATGGCCCTCTCTTCATCCATGTGCAACATCGCGAATACCGACGTATCGAGCTCAAACGCCCAGGAATCCTTTCCAGGTTTCCCTCCGATTCCACCGGCAATCCAGTGACTGACATGCAGCATGCCCGTGGTCTCCCGCTGGGATGGCGCTGCCGATGGACTGTATTGAAAGCGGATCGGGATCACAATGTCTTCCGGAAATCCCCATTTTTCCAGCAGGGCTGCGCCTACCTGGGCATGGTCAAAACCAAGCACTTCCATCTCGGCCCGATACAGGCTCTTGCCTTCCTGCTCGAGTTTGTCGAATACCGCATCATACCGGTCCCCAAATACCTGGTGAATCGCCAGTTTTCCGATGTCGTGAAGCAACCCTACCGTGTAAGCAGTCGACGGTTCGCAAAAACCCAAATCACGGGAAAGGGTCTCCATCACCAAACCCGTCGCTACCGAATTGAACCAGCGCTCCTCGCTTTCCATTTTGTAAGAGGGCACTGCCCCGCCGACAAAAGAACGCGCACAAATCAGGCAAGCCATCCGGTATATCTCACGGAACCCTAAGCGGTTCACCGCTTCATGCAAATCGGATACCGCATCGAAACCACCATAGTAAGCACTGTTGCTCTGGCGGATGATCCGGGCAGTCAGCGCAGGGTCCAGGTCAATGAGAGAGACAACATCATCCGAAGCCGCGTTTTCATCTCCCAACACCTTGAGCAACCGGGGAAGAACCCTGGGGGCAGGCGGCAAATCCTTCAATCCATTAATGAGTTCTTCTATGCTCATATCAACTCCACCTCCACCAAATCATCCGGCATTTTCACAGACAGCACCCCTTTTCCCATATTCAGGTGCAAAGTGCGGTTGCTCAGCCCTCCGAGATACTCAGCACAAATCGGGAGCCCCTGTTTCTCGAACTCCTTTTTCACCGCGTCCACATTTCGTTCGCCGATCCGGAATGCGCCCTGATCCGCGATCACATTCGCCCCTCCGGCCAATACAAATTTCACCTTGTCAAGCTCCACACCCAGGCTTTCCAGCGCTCGAAGAAATCCATCCACTCCCGTGTCCGCAAATACGTAGGGTTGTTTCTTGGCTTTATCAGGGGCCACTGCAGCACGGGGCAGCATGATATGCAGCATTCCGCCGGCTTTTGTCTCGGGGTCATATCCAACCACCCCCACACAGGACCCGAGCGCATAAGTACTCAACGTCACATATGGATTGTTGGCCACAGCCATGTCGCCCACACCCACAATCACCCGCTGGGGAAAAATCGTCCGGGAGCTTTGATTTCCAAAAACCGCCATTACGCAGCAAAGCATAGGCAGGATAGAGCGGTCCACTCAACGAAAATCTCCGCAATTTGTGAACTAGATGCGCCTGAAAACGCGCCGCTCACCGAACATGGTATCCTGAAGTTCACACCCTCCAATGCGCTGAGCCAACGCCTTGAGGTTTCTCACATTCAAGTCCATCGAATCGGGCACCAACATCGAAAGCATCAATTTCCCGCCCTCCTCCATTTCGTAACGGTAAACATCCACCTTGAACATACCGTCCGATGTCGACTCCCTGAGGATCGCAATCAAATCCCAATCCTTCACTCTGAAACGGAATCCCGGTTGAATACGCCCATCCATTTGGAACAGGCACTGGTTTGCCCCAGCGGGAATCCACGCCACATAGCCATCGCCTGCTTCATTGCTCCACTTTCCCGAAAGCCGCCCATCCCACGGATACTCGGGTGAAACCCATGCATCCACCGATACCTCTTCAGCTATCGTCACCGGAGCCTCGGCGGAATAGGATTCCATCGACAGCACGGCAAAACCTACCGCCACTGCCAAAAGCAACCCTTTCATCCACGCTATTCGTCTCATATTCCAATCCGCTCAAGAGTCCACATCCTATGCATGCGAGCTTTCAAAGCAAGGAACATGCCGCAGTTTTTCAAATAATTGTAAGACTACACGTTCCCATTAGGGTGCAAAACCACGCACACACTCTTGCCCCGGGACGGCACAACAGCACCCCGCCCAACCTGCGGCAGAATCATAGCACGCTCATGACCACCTCTGCATCGGGCTTCAACACGGGCGCATCCTCAGCGACTATTTTTCCATCAGTGGAGTCCGCTCCGCATTCCAAGCTCTCAATCACATGTTCAAAGCGCTGTTTGGCCTGACGTTGAATCAAATCAAAACCACCCATAAACCCGGGCGGAAGCGAGTGAAGAAACTGAAAGGAATAGACCGACACAATCAACCGCTCGCCATCATCCGAAAGATGATTTGAAACCGTCAACGCGCATTCTGCAGTCTTCATACCCAGCACTCTCGAGAAACAATCCAGCTTCAGAACCGAGCTTTCCACCCGAAGCCCGATTTCCTGATCAATTTTGCCCAAAACCCGATCCAGAACGGCCGCATCCGGATGCAGCCAATCCCCCGACTCCGTCCGCACATCCATGCAGGTCAGATCGAAAGACGGTCGCCACAAACTACCGGCCTTCATCCGTAGGCCTTCGCCCTCTTTGGCTTCAAGACGCTCCCCTTCCGTTAGAAACTGCCGCATCCACACATCATTGTCGGAAACGCTTGCATCCCATTTCCGGCGATCCCGGCAAACCTCAAAAACAAAGCGATTGAGACCAAAAAAACGACTCCGTTCAACCGCATCATCCAGACGGGTGAGAATCTCCGGATCAAACGGCATCAGCGCCTTGACCTCTTCCGGAATGCCACCCTCCATCCGCCAAACGCCACTGAAATACAACCCTTCTCCTGACCCTATTTGATCGATCACCTCAAACGGTGATTCCATCGGTTTCCACTCCAGCGCCCGCGATGGTTCCGCGCCCACCGAATCACTTGCACCAACAGAAGCCCATACGATCATCGCCAGTAGCAACACACGGGCAAGCCCTCCCCCCACTGGAAAACATCCGGCGTTTGAAAAATCGAATAACATTGAACGCTGGTGCCGAAGCACCATCAGGGGTACCATGCTACCACTATTTGTATGCAATGAAACGAAAGCAAGCCGGATCGAATTGACTCCGGACACAAACGCTGGCACCGCTTTTTTTCCTGAACATGACCAACGGATTCAACACACCGCACACCTGGAAGATACCGGATTCGATCACCTTCGCCCTCCATTCGATGCAGGATCACACCCATCTGCTCGATCCGTCCGAACATGCCTGCATCTGTTCAGCGACGCCGAAACGTCAACGCGAATTCTCCACCGCCCGGTGTGCGATCCGGCAAATCATGAAGGATTGGGGCATCCCCGCTCAGCCTGTGCCGACCGGAGAAGATGGGCAACCGGTCTGGCCAAAACCGGTCCACGGAAGCATCACCCACACCCGCGATCTGTGTTGGGTCGCCCTCACGCAGGACCCAAGCATCCGATCCATCGGGATTGACATCGAGCGGCGCGAGCGGATGCACCCCGGATTATGGGATCGCATCACCACCCCTGCCGAGCAGTCTCGCCTCCAATCGGAAACGCTTCCCGCCGGCATTTCCCGGAATGACCTCCACAGCATCCTCTTCAGTGCAAAGGAAGCCTTTTTCAAATGCCAGTATCCGCTGACCTCCCGCTGGCTCGGATTCAAGGATGTGGACCTCTCCATGTCCTTCGATTCCAGTTC
>JAFGAQ010000073.1 GCA_016933595.1 Opitutales bacterium
GCATCACGGCGATCTGAGACTTTCGGGTTTACTTCTGGTATTCTGTCCGCTTAGCTTGCCGATTTGCGATCCACGGGTCCCTTTTGGACGTCACTTCGCGGGAACCATGGAACCGCACTGTCGGAATAATGGTCACTGAATTCGAGCTGTTTTTTGAAGTCGTCATATCGGCCTTTACCCTTTATGCGGCTATCGGTGTGGGCTTTTCGCTCGTACTCCACTCGGTGGGAATGCATCGACTGGATCCCCGCACCCGCGGAACATCGCTCGCCTTCCGGCTGCTGATCACGCCCGCGCTGGTGTTGTGGTGGCCTGTTTTCGCCATCCGATGGATCATTGGGGTCACTCCACCCCCAGTTGAGCGCAACGCCCATCGTCTCGCCGCAGCGATTTACCATCGCAACAAGTCGTTTGACAAGGACTCCAGATCATGATCCGCACGCTTCGCAGACGACATACCCTTTTTGCCTTCGCAATGGCGGCAGGCCTGCCTTTCTTTATTGTATACCGCATGCTCAATCCCACCCCGGACACACGGGTGGAGAGCCTTCCCGAATTTGCACCTGCGGGAATGCAGTCGTTCCCCGTGGAGATATGGAGCAAACGCTTCCTCTGGAAGGGCTACCCTGACATTGGAACCCGACTGCTCTCATCTGCAGACGGATCCGGGGACACCGCAGTGGAACTGACCATGCCTGAGTCGGTTCAACACGGCAACTTGCTCCTCTACTGGTCCACCTTTCCTCCAAACGGCGACACCAGCGCCATCGCATCCGCCTACCTCATGGGGAGCATTGGCGGAAACGCCCGGCTTTTTCCACTCCCACGCAACATTCGCAACAAAGATGGAACGCTCTTTCTCTATTCGGAAACCGGTGCAATCATCATCTCCGAGGCTCCCATCATCAACCCGACCCCCTGAGCCCCCATTTCGAGCACACCGCTTAACTTTCCATGACTGTGCCATACAAAGCAATCGGATGGACCCCATTCAAACGCGTATTTGATTCCTACGTCATCATTGGGATCATCGCGTATTTGATCGTTTTCGCGCTCGCCAGTCTGATCTTCACCCCCCACATCACTTTACCCATTCTTCTGGTCAGGGCCACCGGGACAGCAGCGATGCTGATGTTGCACATCATCCTCTGCATCGGCCCCTTGTGCCGGTTGAACAACCGTTTTCTTCCCATGCTTTACAACAGACGGCACATGGGAGTGGTCTGCTTCTTCCTCGCCTTGGCGCATGGAGCGGCAGCGATCTGGGTTTACCATTCCGGCTCGGGAATGAACCCGATCCTGAGTGTGTTCGCGAGTGACACTGGCTCAACCATATCCTCCTTCCCGTTCCAAACATTCGGAGCACTGGCACTCCTCATTCTTTTCCTTCTTGCGGCCACAAGCCACGACTTCTGGCTCCGCAACCTGACTCCACCCGCGTGGAAAACCATTCACATGTTCATCTACATCGCCTATGCGGCTTTGGTTGTGCATGTGGTAACTGGCGTCATGCAGAGCGAGCGGCACCTTGGATACTCGCTCATACTGCTGACCGGGGTAGGCATTGTGGTATCCCTTCATCTTGTCTCAGGGGTCAAGGAGTTCGTTGCGGACTTCCATCGGCGCACCAACTCCGAGGGCGACTACGTCGAAACCGTATCGGTCAATGCGATTCCCAACAATCAGGCACGCATCGTCACCCTTCACGGTGAACGGGTCGCCATTTTCCGGTATGGTGACAGAATTTCGGCCGTCTCCAATGTCTGCCCCCATCAAAACGGACCACTCGGCGAAGGCCGCGTCATCAAAGGATGCATCACCTGTCCATGGCATGGTTTCCAGTTCCGGCCCGAGGACGGCCAAGCTCCGCATCCACATCAGGAATCCATACCCACCTTCGAAGTCCGGATACGGGACGGGAAGGTGTGGGTGAACCATAAACCACGCCTTCCGGGAACACCGGTTGATCCGGCGAGGATTCCACCTGAATGAACAACCAACACCAGTCGGAGTTTTTCGTCGGGAGTGAACGGGAGCTGTCGTTTCGGGTGCGCAGGTTCCTCTACAACCGGCTTGCCTTCATTTTCGCGGTTGCCTTTCTTCTGGCGGCTTTGCTTCCAGCGTTTTCGGACAAAGGCATCCCTTCCTTCAGAGGAAGAAACACCATATGCGTCGAGGGCATTTTGCTGCGCGGGGCGGAACCCATCCTTCTGGTGCCACGCAAAGGAATCATCCCACCGGAAATTCCACCCTATTCGATCATCTTTCCCGTGACCTCCTGCAGGGAAGGTCTGAGACTCGACGTCCCAAACTCCGAGGCGAATATGTCATATGTCCGCGTCACCGGATACCCTGTTTTCAACCGAATGCATGCGCTCCTGAACGTGACTGACATGGAAACCGTCCCGCCACTGTCAGTCCGCACCGATCTTCCGGAGGTTCCCGCTTTCGAGGATCGCTATGTGTATGGAACCGTTTCCCTCGACGGCGAGATTGTCTCCGCTTCCTGTTTCGCCGGCATGAATCCGGGATTCGGAAAAGCCCAACGGGCCAGCACCATTCGAAGCTTGGCTTCACGGATCCCGCCACTGCTGCTCATCCGGGCCAACAACGGGGATTTCATTTCGCTCTGGATTGTCGGTGAAGAAGGAACCCCGATCGGAACCGAGATCTCCGAATGGGCAGGACGCCCGGTCACCATTAAGGGCGAGGCGTCCATGTGGATGGACAAGCTGATTCTCCGCACCCGAAAAGAATGGATCAACGAACGCAATGAACCGTAACCAGGTGCGGCCCGGGGCATGTTTATTGAACCGGACCCGCCCTCTTCAATTCACGCCTGCAGCCGAGAAGCTCAATGCATTGCTATCCGCATCTGATGCATCAAGCACGATTTGAATCAGGGCGCCGACAGGAACATTCCGGTTCCCCACGGGAAAAAGTTCAGGAGCCGAGTTGGCAAGAGGATAAGCGGGATACCCCATCCATTGTGGAGTCGAAAACCCGATCGCACTTCGGGTGTAATGAACCTGAAACCCATTTCCTGCGCCACTAAACACTCCGCTACCCACCACAGGAGCATCGCCTCGGAAAATAGCCAAGGCAAGAGAACCACAGTCCGCGAAAGAATCCGCACCAATCTCAACTACCGATGCCGGAATCTCAACCTCAGTCAAAAGGGAACACTGACTGAATGCCAATGATTCGATACGCTCAACCCCCGCAGGCAAGACAAAGGCCCCTCCATGCAATTCCGGAGAAACTCCCATCCACAGACCCACACAGCACATCCCGGACAACATCCAGCTTCCGATCTTTCCATATGGGCCGGTTCGATTAAGGAGGATTCGGGTAGGGTCACTTACTGCCATGCCACCTTCATACGGGCATCATAGCAGCCATGGCGATCGAATTCCCGCACTCTGCAACCGTGTGCACGCATTTTTCAGCCAAAGAATGCAATCTCACCCGATGCTTGTTGCATGTTGGTCCCCAAACTGGTCCTTTAAGAAAACACCGAGCGGCCAGACTATTGAGTCGAGGCCACCTGCCAGCTAACCAACGACTGATCGATGCTACCCGAAAACAGACCCTTTATCTGGATTACCACTGGTAATACAAGCCGCCGCTTTTCTATCTTTGTATCATTACTGGGGCTCCTAGTGTTCTTGATCGGATCGTCTTGCTTGGCTTCCGAATCCGTTATTCCAGTCGGATCCGGCGCAGCGAGTGGCAGTGCCTCGTTCGCATTTCAGCGCTTGTTTGACAGCGCCCCAGCCCTGAGCCCCGCGAACGGGATTCCGGTAGCCAACTCCGGAGGTCAAGCCATGCCGGCAACATCCAATCGCCACGGCTACATCGATTTTGGGCCGGATTTCGCCAAAATCCGGATTTCCAGTATTTGGACCCTTTATTCAGCCGGACCTCCGTCTGAGAACGCAGGGTTTGAGGGAATGTGGTGGAGCAATGATGCATCCGTCTCGAGCCTTCCCGGAGCAGTCGTTGAAAATGGACTGCCAATCGGGACATCGCTACTGCCATCCGCCTTGTCAAGCCCTCAGTGGACGCTCGAATGGAATGGAACCGGCAACGCTTCACCCATGGTTCCCTTGAGACGTTTCCTCATCTTCAAAACGGGGAGTATGGTATCAGAAAGGATGCTGGAGCTTTGCTTCATCGGTTCTTTGTCCGAAGCAAAAATCATTGCTCCCCATGCTGCCGGAACAGCTGGGGGTAGCGATTGGATGGATCTTTCGCGTGCCTTTGACGGTACCGTTACGTGGAATAGCCAAGGCGGGTATCCGGAGGGGCTCTCGGCAGGCGAAAGCGTACCATCATTTGGCGGGCGGATCGGTTTTATCGATTTCGGACCAAACTGGAATCGTATAGCGATAACGGAAACCTGGATCCTTTTCAACGCATGGGGAAGCGGACTCCAATTGGGATTCGACCAGGTCTGGTGGGATGACGAGACCGACTCGGTCAATGACTCAGGACTGGTTGAAACCCGCCTGAGTATGAATTGCGAAAACCTCGTTTCGAATGATCAGGCCAGATGGGTCAGGAACCACGATTTCCGGTCCTCACCCGTATTGCCCAAAGCCAGATATCTCATCATGAAGGGAGCCTCAGGGATGTCGAACCGCGCTTTGGAATACATGCTTTATGGATATGTTCAGGAAGTCGATGACCCGCAGGATCCAGGGAACGTTGATCCGATCGATCTCCTTTCCCCGCCTGAAAACACCCCGGTGTTGACGCTACCACAACCTCAGGTGTTCAACCCCGCAGATCTGGAATTGATTGAAGAAATCCACTGTGGGGAGCCACCCAACGCATCCATCTATAAGGAGTTCCGTAGTGCCGACATCGAAGTGCGCCAGATCCTTGGAAGAAACGCCCGTGTGCTCAAAAACACAGCATCCGACACCAACTACTTCGCCTACAAGATAGGTGTGGGCAAGAATCTGGAGCCCGGGGCAGCCTACCTGCTCATGGTGGACTACCCGGATGATGTGGACCGGACCTTTGTGATCATCAATACTGGCGACGAGACACGTCTTGGATTTGCCACAGGCAAAGCATCCGGAGATTCGGTGCAGCCACGGTATGTTTCGATGATCAACGAATCCCTGAATTACGGATTCACAGGCACCTACCAGACTTGGCATCAGTTCTTCCACCTGCACGACAGAGTCGTCGAGTTCGGAATTCCGAGGGATTCTAACACACAAAGCCCATGGGAAAGCCAGCGGACCGAACCGGCCACAAATGGATTTTGGGTGACCTTTGTTCAGCAACCACAGTATCAGGGGCCCAAAGGCCAAGGCATGGCTGTGGCGCGGGTGGCTCTCTACAAAGTCAAGAACCCCCGTTCCTACGACCAACCGCTCAGTCTCCCGCAAGGGCTCCCCCAACGCCACATGTTCTGGCGCGAGGAGATGAGTGACGGAGCGGTGGGGCATTCAGACCCCACTCTCTACGGATGCGTGGACGACGTGGACTGGTACAAAAACCGGGCACGACGCCTCAAGTTTCTAGGAATGAACACCTTCGCAACAGACATGCTGGAGTTTGGGCATGTTCAGGGCTGGGATTCCAGCAAATACCCCAACTGGTACACCGCTTCCCGCTTCCCGGACCGATGGACCCGCACCCTTACAATGCTCAACCGCGAGTTTCCTGACCTGAACGTCCTCCCCTACTACGAATACAGCGGGGGAACTGCCAGCAATGACAATCCCGAGCTTCAGGGGCTCGGCAGAAAGCGCCGTGCCCGGCCTCTCTTTAAAGAACCCGACCCCAGCGCGACCTGGCCAACCGACCTCTACACCTTCATAGGGTGGACAGAGGAGCGCAACATCGACGTCACGGACCCGGACGCGCTTGCAGAGTTCAAGCGCGTGCTCGAATGCACGATCGTTGATCAACGTGCGGGAGCAGCTCCAATTCCACTACCAATAACGGCTCCTGCCCCGACAACCGTATCGGGAACTGGAACAGGCTACATCGATCTGGGAACCAACTGGGCCAACCTTCGCATCCGCGGCACATGGACCCGTTCACGGAAATGGTCGGGAGGTCCAGCAACTCCTTATTCCGCGGTATTCTGGCACAGCAATTGGCAAGACTTCCAAAACCAGGCCACCCCAGCCGCGGCTATTTCGGAAACCACCCTGAATTTCGTCACCGAGGACCAGAATCGGGAAAACAGTGTGTGGACACAGGACACTACCCTGCAGCCCGCACAGGAAATCACCCCAAAAGGACGTTACCTGATACTCCGCACAGGAGCTTCATTTACCAATGTGACCCAGTTTCTCATCACCGGACGTCTGAGCAGCGAGCCTTCGGGAACGCTCCGAGCACTCCCGGTCAGCTCTGCTGGCAGCGTGGACGGGCATCCATTCCTGCACAACCTGGCAAACGCATTTGACGAGGACACCGAACTCGATGCGGCCCGTAACCTGAACTTCCTCGGAGCTTGGATACGGCCACGTATATCCGATTTCCCGATCAGTTTCGCGGACGCTACCCGGGCCCGTTATGCCGCTTCGAAAGGAATCTCCGTACCCAGCAAGGATGACCTGAAAACGAACAGTGCACTTTACAATGACTACTTCAGTTGGTGGAGGGATCAGCGCAAGGCATTCCTCACAGCCGTGCGCGACTACCTTCGCCAACACCTCGGCAATGATGCGCTGGTGCTTTATACTTGGGATTACTCGGAGCCGGGTGTGGTGCATCCGAACAAACCCGTTCGCATGATCAGCGAGGAGCCGGAATACTGGCAGGACAAACTGCCTGGAACGAACTCGGTTTCCTATACTTTTCGACGGGCCGTGGAGGAAAACCTGCATTTCGAAGCGATGGAGCGGGAGCGTTCCAACGTGGAGGGAGCGGAATGGGGACACACACACCCGAGGGGCGATCCGCTGAACTACAAAAACACCCCTAACGTCTACATGACCTATGTCATGAATAAACTCTATTCGGTAGCAAAGCCCGAATGGATGGAGGCCTATCAGAATGGCACCGGGCTCGCAGTGATCCGACATTTCAGCCTCAACGAAAACAACACCAATGACCACACCAACGCATGGGATGGCATGGGCAACCGGATTGCCGGCTACTACGTCGCCAACATGGAAGCACACGGTCCCTACTCCATGCTTGCTGAAGCGAGGGCACTTGCCTTGGGGAATCCCTACTATCTGGGGTACTTGTCCTCGAACATCTTCAATCGTGGTTTCCCGGGATACGCGCGGGCATTCAATGCGAACTTCCTCGCACTCCCCGCGCTCCCCATGGACACGGTCGAAGGTTACACCAGCGATCCCCACATTATCATGCGACGCATCATCACCCCCAGCAACGGCATCTGGATCGCCGCAATCAACATCGGATTCCACGACGAGCTCGCGGCTCGTATCACATTCCCATACTCGGGGGGAACCATCAAAACTGCGGTCGGCGGCCAAACGGTTACAGTGGATGATTCGAATTCCATCTCGCTCGACATGTATCCCGGGCAGCTTGTGACATGGCACATCACGGGCAACCCTGTTCCATGGTTTCCGGACGCAGCCCAGACATTTAGCTACAGCGAAACCTCAACCGAAATCACCCTCACGGGGATAAATGGGACGGTTGCGGCACTCGAGATTCCCGGGACCATCAACGGAAAACCCGTCAGGCGCATTGAAGCTCAGGCATTTACGGGTCGATCGGATATCATCTCCGTCTCCATTCCATCATCTGTCCGTGAGATCGGAGCCCACGCCTTTTCCAACTGTCCCAACCTGGCGATGTTGATTCTGGCTGAGGGAGTGCAATCCATCGAAGAACAGGCATTTGCATGGGTTCCCAACCTCACGCACCTCTATCTGCCCGCAAGCCTCACCTCGCTGGATCCCACGGCGTTTGTCGGATGCCAGCGCCTTGCACAAGTCGCGGTTTCGCCGTCCAATCCATCCTTCAGTGCCAACTCTGGCGTTTTGTATTCAAAGGACGGCGGGACCCTTACACTCTACCCGTCGGCGATTTCAAACCTGAGTTTCACGGTCCCTTCAGCCGTCAATTCCATCGGACCGTGGGCCTTCGCAGGGGCTGAAAATCTGGAAAGTGTGATCCTTCCCGCCGGGCTTGAGACCATCCAAACCGGGGCCTTCTTTGGATGCGCGAAGCTCGATGTCGTATCTCCTCCGGCTCAACCATAATATCCCCTCCATGAAACGTCTCGCCTGGATCCATCTCGCTCTGGGGCTCCTCGGACTCTCGTCTTCTGTCTTCGCAGATTACCGGGTCTGGGAGATTGTGACCGTCCAGGTGTCGGCAACGGTCCAGGAAGCTCCTCCCGCGATTGTGCTGAACTGGACCTACTATCCCAACGACGGACCCTACACGATCCAGCGCAGGACGAGCGGCCTCAACTCTCCATGGGGCCCTCCCATCGCCAC